>JBDSRC010000030.1:0-3728 GCA_039929505.1 Gemmatimonadaceae bacterium | reverse complement strand
ATGGTTCTCAGCTCGACGATCTTGAGCCGGCGTGTCAGCGCCGGAAGCTTGAGCACGACGATCTCACCGACACTCCGTCCGACGAGCGTCTTTCCGATCGGCGACGACATGCTCACATGGCCCTCCTCGAATTCGACGGAGTCGCCGAACACGAGGCTGAAGCTCTCGCGCTTTCCCGTTCCCTCGTCCTCGACTACTACCTGAGATCCCAACCCGACTTTGTCGGCGGGGATCTGGGTCACGTCGATCTGTGAGAGCTTGCTCAGACGCTGGCGGAGCTGGCCAAGCCTGGCCTGAACGAACTGCTGGCGCTCGAGCGCTGCCTTGTACTCGCTGTTCTCCCGAAGATCGCCCATCTCGACAGCACGGCGGATCTCCTGTGGCAGCGTCACGCTCAGCTCGTGCTGGAGCTTCTCTGCCTCCTCTCCGAGCTTTTTCTTTAGTTGCTCTATCATGTAGCCCGAGCCCACAACCGGGGTTGCCGCGATTCCGCGGAAAAACGAGCGCCCGACCTCAGTGACCGGTCGGGCGCCGCTCTTTCAAGCTAGGGCTTCCCGGGCCTCCGGGCAATTGCCTAGCGGTGCTGCGGGAGCTTGGAGTCCGTATGGTCGATCGGTACCGGTTCGGAACCGGAACTTTCATACTCGCGCCGAAGGCGCTCCATCATCGACTCGCGGCGGTCGAACAGACGCTTGAGCGCCCTCGGCTTGTGTCGCGCGAACGCGTAGGAAGTGAGCAGCGGCAGCGCCACGGTCGAATCGAGATAGCACACGATTGCGTCTGGAAGCCGGTCGGGATCGATCTTGCCCCAGCTCACGGCCTCGGCGGGCGTTGCGCCCGAAAGGCCGCCGGTATCCGGGCGCGCATCCGTGATCTGGAGGAAGAAGTCGTGTCCCTTCTCGTCTATTCCCAGCACCTCCTGGATCTGCGGCTCGGTCTGCAGCATGAAATTCTTGGGACTGCCGCCGCCGAGAATCATCACGCCACTCTTGCCGCCGCCGCGCTTTGCGTCGAGCACTATCGACGCCGTCTCGTTCACGTCCTGGTTAGGGTCGAGCAGCAGGAGATTCCCGTCAAGCGCGAGCGCGGCGATGTTCATGCCGATCGAGCTGTCACCCGGCGACGAGGTGTAGATCGGAACGCCAGCGGTGTAAGCGGCCGACAGCAGCGACTTCGACTTCAGCTTCAGAGTCTTCTCGCGCTCCCTGACGTATTTGCCGCACAGGTTGTGAAATTCGGCGCTCGACATTGGCCGCTGAAATTCGCGACCGGTGATGATCTTCCGGAAGAACGCATCCGTCGAGAGGAGCACCTCGTAATCGAAGAAGATGTCGTAGATGCGGACGACGCCTTCCTCGCGCAGCACGATGTCAGACTCCTGGGCGTTGCCGCGGTGCATGGCGAGACCCAGGCCGAAATGCGCGTCGTGGTAGAGGTTCGCGCCCGTCGAGATGATCCAGTCGACGAAGCCCGCCTCGATCAGCGGAATCAGCGCTGACATGCCGAGCCCGGCGGGCGTCAGCGCCCCCGTAATGGACAAACCAACTGTGACGTCTGCCTCCAGCATCTTCTCGGTGAAGAGCTGACAGGCTTCGCGCAGGCGCGCGGCGTTGTACGCGAGGTAAGTCCCTTCTATGAGCTCCGCGACCGTCTCGGTGCCATCGATGCGACGCGGGTCAATGCGCTGTCCCTTGAGGAACCGGCTCGACTCGTGGGCCGTATGCTGGTGGCCAGACTGCTCCCGCTGCTCGGCGGCGAGCTTCTGCTTCGCCTTGGGACCGGCAGCTGATGCTTTTCCGTTTCCCTTATTGCCTTTCGCCATCTCCCCTTCCGCCCGAATCCATGATCATCTCCATCTGATCGCCCGCCGTTTTCCCGAGCGATTTGTACGCGGTAACGATTGCCTGAACTGCTTCTGCCGGATCGTCCGTGACCAGCATGAGGTCGAGATCGCCCGCGGAAATCTTGCCTTCGGTGAGAACGCGCGTCTGCAGCCAGCGCAGCAGGCCCGCCCAGTAGTACCTGCCGAACAAAATCACCGGAAACCGGTAGATCTTTCCGGTTTGAATCAGTGTCAGCGCTTCGAACAGCTCGTCGAGAGTGCCGAAACCGCCCGGAAAGATGATGAACGCAACCGAGTACTTGATGAACATCGTCTTGCGGACGAAGAAATACTTGAAGTTCACCAGCGTATCGACGTAAGGGTTCGCACCCTGCTCGAACGGCAGCTCGATGTTGCAGCCGATCGAGCGTCCGCCGCCGAGCTGCGCTCCCTTGTTGCCCGCCTCCATGATGCCGGGGCCTGCACCGGTGATCACCCCGAAGCCTTCCTTGCTGAGCAATCGCGCCGTTTCGACCGCGGCTTCGTAATGCGGATCGTCGGGCCCGATTCGCGCCGAGCCGAAGATCGTGACCGCCTTGTTGACGCTGGCGAGAGTATCGAATCCCTCGATGAACTCGCCCATGATTCTCATCACCCGCCACGGATCGGTTCTCGTGAAATCGATGGGCGGTGAGCTTTGCTGGAGGAGCTTTTCGTCTTCGGTCACCGGGCCGAAACTGCGGATGGCATCGTCTACGACGCGGGTGGCGCCAGCTCTCCGGCCGGATCCCTCCTGCTGTGACGGTGGCGTTCGACCGGCCTTGAGATGGCCTTCTTCAGTGCGCTGCTTCAGTCCCTCGAGCGCCTGGTGCTCCGCTGACGCCATCACCTGCGCGTTCAGTTTCTTTCCCCCGGCGGTGCGCGCGCGTGAGGCTTTGGGCGCCGGTCGCCGCTTCTTGGCCGCTGCTTTGGGGATATCTTTTCTTTTCTTCATGATTGGCCGCTAAGAGCGCGATTCGGCTGCTCCTCTCCTTCGGAAATTAAAGTTGCGTGCTTCTGCAGGAAGCCCGCCAGGTGATGACGCGCAGGTCGTGGTCATCATCGCGGATGGCGCGCGTCCCGATTCACTGTCGAGTGCGATTGAAGGCGGCCATCTGCCAGCGCTGTCGCGGCTGCGCGACGAAGGAATGTTGTGCTCCATTACTTCGGCATTTCCTTCGGTCACCGGTCCCGCCTACGCTCCATTCATCATGGGACGGTATCCCGGTACCGTCGGCTTGCCGGGGCTCCGCTGGTTTGATCGCTCGCGAAAGGTAGCGCGCCTTCCCGGCCACGCGCGCAGCTACGTCGGTCCGGAAATGCGCTACGTGGACAGCGACATCGACAGCGAGTCGCCGACCATCTTCGAGCTCGCCAGACCCAGTATCGGTGCTCTGAGCGTCATCTGCCGCGGACTCAATCGTAGTGAGCGAATCGGTCAGAGCCTGGGTTTCGTCGCGCGCGCGGCAGTGACGCACTTCCGCGGGAACGTCAGAGGCTGGCTGGCGATCGACCGGAGCGTCGGCGAGGAAGTCGCGAGCCGCCTGCGCAGCAAGAAGGTGCGATTCGCTTTCGTCGCTCTTACCGGCATCGACAAGACATCACACGCCGCCGGTCACACGGCTCCCATTGTGGGTGAGGCGATGGGTATCGTCGACCGGACCGTCGCCGAGATCCGCCGCGATGCGGAGAAGGACGGCAGGTGGGACCGGATGCATCTCTGGATTGCGAGCGACCACGGCCATTCTCCGGTGCGACAGCACGAAGACCTGGCCGGACTGATCTCGGAGTGGGGGTACGACTCGCTCGCGCATCCCTGGGCTTACAAGCGATCGGCGGATGTCGCCGTCATGGTGAGCGGCAACGC
>JBDSRC010000029.1:0-3888 GCA_039929505.1 Gemmatimonadaceae bacterium | reverse complement strand
TCGTATTCTGTTCGACCCACCACTCGAGCAGAACGGGATAGCTCAGATTCTCACGGTCGATCGGCCAGTAAAGCTGCGGCGTGAAGTAGTCGCCCCACCCCTCGTTCACCCACTTCCGCGAATCACCATAAAGCTCGGAGTATGAATCCAGGCCTCCGATGGTTGGCGGATAGCCGGGACGCCAGACACCGAATGGACTGATTCCGAACTTCACCCACGGCTTCGATGCCTTGATCCCGCGATAGACCTGGTGCACCAGGCTGTCGACGTTTTCGCGGCGCCAGTCGTCCCGCGACAGTCTCCCGCCCGACGCCACATACCTCCTCCAGCTCGGCCCGTCAGGAAAATCGATCGTGTTCCCGCGCCGGTCCTTCTCCTTGTATGGATAGAAATAGTCGTCGATGTGGACACCATCGATGTCGTACCGCTTGACGACGTCGAGCACGACCTTGATCGAGTGCTCCCGTATCACTCGCTCGCCCGGATCCATCCAGAGGTGTCTCCCGTACGTCTTGACGAGAGATGGATGGGTGCGGCTGATGTGATCGCGGGTCGGGACAGACTTGGCCGAAGGATGCTTCGCGCGATATGGATTGAACCACGCGTGCAGCTCCAGTCCGCGCCGGTGCGCCTCGTTGACCGCGAACTCGAGCGGATCGTAGTACGGGTTCGGCGGCCTGCCCATCTCCCCCGTCAGATACTCCGACCACGGCTCATACGGCGATGCATAGAGCGCGTCGGCGCCCGGCCTGATCTGAAGGATCACCGCGTTCAGTCTGAGTGCGGCCGACCGGTCGAGAAGCTCGATCAGCTCTGCCTGCTGCTCTCTGGTCGATAGCCCAGGCTTCGAGGGCCAGTCGATGTTGCTCACCGACGCCACCCACACCGCCCTGAGCTCCCGGTCAACAGGCGGCGCCGACAGTGGAGAAGAAGGCGCAGGCTGAGCACAGGCCGTATCGATGCCGGCGAGCGCCAACATGGCGAGGACGAGAATCCGGGACGTTTGAGTGGGCATTGAAAAAATGTAAGCGGTTAGTTTTCGGATCGTGGCGATTGCGACGATAACCCCGGCAACGGGGGAAACCCTCAAGACGTTCGAAGCGTTTTCGGCGCAACGCGTCGAAGCGTGCCTCGAAAAGTCCGCCGCAGCCGCGCGTTCCCACCGTCGGCAATCCTTCGCCGATCGCGCGCGGTGGATGATTCGCGCAGCCGAGATTCTCGAGCAGGAGAAACGGCGGCTTGGCGAGCTGATGACGATCGAGATGGGCAAGCCGGTATCCGCCGCGATTGCCGAGGCGGAAAAATGTGCCGCCGCCTGCAGATACTACGCTGCCAACGCCGAGCGGTTCCTGGCCGATCAGCGTGTACCCACGGAGGGAGGCGAAAGCTGGGTGGCGTTCCAGCCGCTGGGTGCGGTGCTGGCGATCATGCCGTGGAATTTTCCCTTCTGGCAGGTATTCCGATTCGCCGCGCCGTCGCTGATGGCCGGCAACGTTGGTCTGCTCAAGCATTCATCGAACGTCCCGCAGTGCGCGCTCGCGATCGAGGACGTCCTCCGCCGCGCCGGATTTTCCGAAGGAGTTTTTCAGACCCTGCTCGTCGGATCTGAAATCGTCGAGAAACTTATTGCCGACCCACGCATCGCCGCGGTCACGCTCACGGGAAGCGAAGGTGCCGGACGCTCCGTCGCCGCCAGCGCGGGCAAGCATCTCAAGAAATCCGTCGTCGAGCTGGGAGGGAGCGATCCTTTCGTCGTGATGCCGAGCGCCGATCTCGAGTCAGCGATGTCGACCGCGGTGACGGCGAGGATGATCAACAACGGCCAGTCCTGCATCGCCGCCAAGCGGTTCATCGTCCACGCCGACATCTACGATCGTTTTCTAAAGCAGTTCACGGAGCGGGTAGCGGCAATACGAATCGGCGATCCAATGGACGAGCAAACCCAGCTCGGTCCACTCGCGACGGCTGCGATTCGCGACGAGCTCCACGCCCAGGTCGAGGCGTCCGTCGCCAAGGGCGCGAAGGTGCTGACAGGAGGAAAGCCGCTCGACCGGAAAGGCTTCTACTACGCTCCTACCGTGCTCACCGAGATTCCTTCTGACAGCGTTGCCGCCCAGGAGGAGCTGTTCGGCCCCGTCGCATCGGTCTTTCGCGCCAAGGATCTCGACCAGGCCATCGCCCTCGCCAACGGAACTCGCTTCGGGCTCGGCGCATCAGCCTGGACGCGCGACAATAATGAACAGGCGCGCTTCGTGGACGAGATCGAGTCCGGCATGCTCTTCATCAATGGGATGGTCGCCTCCGATCCGCGCCTGCCGTTCGGCGGCGTCAAGAGCTCGGGCTTCGGCCGCGAGCTCGGCGAATTCGGAATCCGCGAGTTCGTGAACATCAAGACGGTGAAGGTCGTCGCGAGCGAGGCTGCGACTAACACCAACGCAGCCACTGAGTAGGGCTAACTACCACTTCCGACTACCGGCCGGGGGCTGTGAGCGGGCCGGCTGTGAGTTTCGTGCGTAACGACGAACTGCCATTAAACGAAAGCCCGGAACTCGGAGCCGGCACGCCAACAGCTCCCGGCCGGTAGTCGGAAGTTGTAGTCCCTCGTTCAAGCTACATCTCCATAACAAGCCGAACGTCCGGATCAATCGAACCAGCTGCCGTCCGCCGCGTCATCCACGACACCGCGAAGAAAACCAGAAACGAGAGCACCAGCGCCACAGCTGATGCAGTTACGCCGGCCGGAAAAGTGAACGCCTTCCTGTAAGCCGCGATCTCGAGTGCGAGCGTGACGACGAGCCCAGTCACGATAGATGCGATTGCCCCCGCTCGCGTAGCTCCCTGCCAGTTCAGACCAACCGCCAGCGTCGGTACCAGCGTGGAAGCGAATAAGCCCCACCCGAAAATTCCGAGAAATGCCACCATCGAGCCCGATCGCTGCGCCGTTATCGCGGCAGCGGCCGCGATAAGAACCGTGACTCCGCGGCCCCAGGCAAGCTCGTTTTTCACGCGGCGTCCGAAGGCGACCGGCAAATCGTGCATCACGATCGCCGCTCCGATATTGATGAACGAGTTTGCGGCACTCATCGTCGCGGCAGCGACTCCGGAGAACACCAGCGCCGCCAGCACTATAGGGGTGACATTCAACAGGAGACTGGGCGTCGCCTGATCGGGGCTCGCGAGCGGCGCCATTCTGCCCGCTTCAACGAACGCCTTCACTCCAACTCCGACCCCGAAGTAAAGGAGCAGCACCAGCACCAGCCCGAGTGTCTTGAGCAGCGGATACCATTTGAGCTGCAGCGGATCCCGCAGCATGTAGTACTTGTGCACGGCCTGAGGCTGTCCGAGCGAGCCCATCGAGAACACGAAGAAGAACGACAACGCCGCTAGAGGTGTCAGCTTTCCCCAGGGACCGAGAAAAGCAGGATCGGCCGCGAGAATCGTCCGCGAGATCTCACCGAGGCTTCCGCCGAAATCGAGCACAAAGAAAAAGACCAGCACTGAGGCGACACCCATCAGCGTGCCCTGGAACACATCGTTGTAGATGCCGGCGAGTATTCCTCCTGAGGCCGAGTAGGCGAGGGTGATGCCCATGCCGATCCAGATCCCCCACCCGAGCCCGACGTCGAAGATCGAATTGATCACGACTCCCATCGCCAGCGCATTTGTCGCCATATATCCGACAATTCCGAAGAGCATGGCGACGCCGGCGATCCCCTGCGCCGCCGGCGAGCGGTAGCGCGCCCCGATCGCGTCGGGAATCGTGATCAGGCCGCGAGCTTCGCCGAGCAGGCGAAGTCTTTTCGCGAGCACCCACGCGCCCATGACGTTGGTAACCGATGCGGGCAGGACTATGAACATCGCGCCAAGGCCGACTGCGTACATCAGCCC
>JBDSRC010000028.1:0-4899 GCA_039929505.1 Gemmatimonadaceae bacterium | reverse complement strand
CGGATCCGCGTCCAGAATGGACCGCGCTCGGCGCAAGGCGTTGCGAAGCGCGGGCCAGCTCAGAAGATGATCAGCTTGACGGCCGCGATGACGAGAACAACAGACAGCAGGCGCCTGAGGATTTTAGTCGGCGCACGGGAGCTGCCGTAGGTGGCGCCGAGCCAGCCGCCGAGCAGGACCGCTCCGGCCCAGAATGGAATCTCGGCGGGGATTTGCTGAACGCTGGTCATGTGTCCGAGCAATCCGGCGATCGAGTTGACGAGGATGAAAGGCGCGGCGACTCCTGACGTCATCCTGGTTTCCGCCCACCCCGCATACAGTAGCAGCGGACTGAGAAAAATTCCTCCGCCGACACCGGTGAGCCCCGAGAGAAGTCCGATAAGGAGGCCAACCACAAGGGCGATCCAGAGTGTGGGGCGACGGACGGCAGGGGATGGCGCCGGTGTCGCGGTCCCTCCTCGAGTCGACTGGAACATCCACACTGCGGCGTAGAGGAGCACCACCCCGACGAGGATCTTGTAGCCACGCGCCGGCACCGCGACTCCGCCGCCAACGAATGCGGCGGGAACAGAAACAACAGCGAACGGCCAGAACAGGCTCCACGAGAATAGCCCCGCTCGATAGAATCGCGCGGTCGCGACGACGGCAACGACAACGTTGAGCGCGAGCGCCGTGGGCTTCATCACGGCCGGCGCGAAGCCGTACAATCCCATGAGCGCGAGATAACCCGACGCTCCAGCATGACCGACCGAGGCGTACAAGGCCGCGGTAGCGAAGAACAGAATCGCGAGCGTCAGCGTTTCTGACAAAAGCATATTCCGTGGGGGTATATTCTGACTTCCACTGCCGCCAAGCTACATGACCGACAATGCGATTGACATAGAGGGAGTCACGAAGCGTTACGCCGGGCATACGGCGGTGCGCGACCTGACCCTTCGGGTTCCCGCGGGTAGCGTTTACGGATTGCTCGGGCCAAATGGCGCGGGCAAGACGACGACGATCCGCATGATCCTCAATATCATCGCGCCCGACACCGGAACCATCCGGCTGTTCGGCCGTCCGTCGAGCGATCCGAAGATTACCGAGCGTCTCGGATACCTCCCCGAGGAGCGAGGCCTTTACCGCAAGATGAAGGTGAAGGACGTGCTGAAGTTTCTGGCGGAGCTGAAGGGAGTGCGCGGCAAGGAAGCCGAGCGGCGGATCGACGAGTGGATGGAGCGGCTGTCGCTCAAGACTCCCGAAAAGGATTGGGGTCTCGCCAAGGTCGACGAGCTGTCGCGCGGAATGCAGCAAAAGGTGCAGTTCATCGGGACGCTGCTTCACGATCCTGATCTCGTGATTCTCGACGAGCCGTTCAGCGGCCTCGATCCGGTGAATGCACAGGCCCTCAAGGATACCGTCGTCGACCTCAAGCGCCGTGGCAGGACGGTGATTTTCAGCACCCACCTGATGGACAACGCCGAGCGCCTGTGCGATTCGGTGTGCATCATCGCTCGTGGCGAGAAGGTACTCGACGGTGCGGTTACGACGGTGAAGGAACAGCACGGGAAGCGGAACATCGCGCTCGCGCTCGATGGCGGCGGAATGGAAGGGATTGCGTCGATCCTGCGCGACACATCGCTGGTGAGGCGCGCGGACGATTCGAACCGCTTCTTCGAGATCGAGATGGCGCCCGGAGCGGACCCTCAGGTGTTGCTGCGCCGGGTGATCGAGTCCGGCGCATCGATTCAACGTTTCGAGATGATTCAACCGTCACTGCACCAGATCTTCCTCGAGAAGGTCAGTCGCGCCGGTCCGGCGGGAGAAGCCGCCGCGTGGGCACACGTCGAAGAGGGGATGAGCGGACATGGCTAAGCTCTGGACGATCATCAAGCGCGAGTACCTCGAGCGTGTCCGGTCGAAGTGGTTTCTCATCGCGACTTTTCTCGGACCGGTTTTCTTTGCGGCCATCATCATCATTCCGGCGTGGCTGGCCTCGCGCAGCAAGGCGACCAACGAGGTTTACAGCACTGTGATCCTCGATGCGACCGGGACAGGGTTCGGTCAGCGGCTGAGCGTCGCCATCGCCGGCGACACCACCGACAAAAGGAAGATTCCCCAGGTTCGGATCATCGCCCCCGCAATGTTGTCGGCCGCGGAGAGCACCGCCACGCGCGAGGTGATGTCGAAGGACAAGGTCGGCTACCTGGTGGTAACCGATCGAACCGTCGCCGGCGAGACGGCCAGGTACGCGGGGAGAAACGCCAGCTCGCTGCCCGACATGGCGCAGATACGAACTGCGCTTCGGCAGACGATCCTGGCCTCCCGTCTCGAGAAAATCGGCATCGACAACTCGCGCACGAAGGAGCTGACGTTCATTCCACTCGACTTCACGACCGAGCGAATTACCGAGCGCGGGCGCGGCGGATCGGGAATGGCGAGCGTGATGTTCGGCTTCGCCATCGGCTTCCTCCTCTACATGACGATCATCATCTATGGACAGACGATCATGAGCAGCGTGATCGAGGAGAAGACGAGCCGTGTCGCGGAGGTAGTGATGTCGAGCGTTCCCACCGACACCCTTCTCGCCGGCAAGGTGCTCGGCGTTGGAGCCGTTGGTCTCACTCAGCAGGTGCTCTGGATAACGACGACCTACGTCCTGCTCAAGCTGCGCGAGCCGATCATGGCGAAGCTCGGTGCCCCGACGGTGAGCTTCGGTTTGCCGGAGATCTCACTCGGCGCGGCGATTCTGTTTCTCGCCTTCTTCATTCTCGGATTCATCTTCTATTCGTCTCTCTACGCCGCGGTCGGATCCTCGGTGAACAGCGAGCAGGAAGCGAGACAGGCCGCGACTCCCCTCATGATCATGATCGTGTTCGCGGGTGTGTTCATTCAGCCGGTTCTGCTCAATCCGACGGGAACGACGGCGCAGGTGCTATCGCTGGTGCCGATCACGTCTCCGATCATCATGCCCATTAGGATGGCCGTGACCGGCGTGCCGCCCCTGGAAATGGCCGGCAGCATCGGCTTCCTAATCCTCGGCTGCATCGCCGCTCTATGGCTGGCATCGCGCATCTATCGCGTCGGCTTGCTCATGTACGGCAAGAAACCCACGATGAGAGAGATGGCGCGCTGGGTTTCGTACTCGCGCTAGCCCGCGTTTCCTATGGATCGCTGTAGGGGGGAGAGGCTGGGCGCCCGCTTCGGCGGCGACGCTCGCTCGGGCGGAGCCGGGTACTGCGCTCGCGCCAGCTTCGCTGGCACTCGCCCGTCTCCTTGTCGCTCGCTGAGGCCGCCTGCGCAGGCGCCCAGCCTCTCCCCCCAAACAGATCTGTCCAAACGCGAGGGCGGCGCGAGTATGAAACCCACTCCACTTCGAGCGCGAACTGACAACAGGAACGGCGATGCGTAGTTGGCCGGTGCGTGAAGTCGTGGACGCTCCAGCGGACGCTAGTGGAAGACCTCACGACACGGTGCAGGGGCGCGTGGCCTGATCGCGTTTAGTTCGCAGCACGGATGAAACCGTGCGCTGCTCTGAATTATCGAAATTTGTGTGGGAAGGCAGAGAGTGAGTCCTCGCAGGCGCTTTCCAAAGCGAGCGACCAAGGAGACCCAGCGACCTCCCGCGGAGCGGGCGGTCGCGCGCTTTGGGGCTCCGCCCGAGCGAGCGTAGCGCCGAAGAGGATTCACTCTCTGCCTTCCCGCGCGCCGATCCCGACATCCAGAGAAGCGTGCGGGGATCTGAGAGCTAAGCCGCGGTGCGGGCCTCGCAGTACTTCTCGAACGCGCGCGTGAGGTCGGTCGCGATCTCGTCGGACGAGCGTCCCTCGATCTGATGGCGCTCCAGCATGTAGACTACCTTGCCGTCCTTTAGCAGGGCGATCTGCGGCGAGCTCGGAGCGTAGCCGGTGAAATAGCTGCGGGCGCGCTGCACGGCTTCCACGTCCTGTCCGGCGAACACCGTCGTCAGCGTGTCGGGCTTCACATCGCCCTTGATTGCCTTCGCTACCGCCGGCCTCGCGTTGCGCGCGGCACAGCCGCAGATCGAGTTCACGACGACGAGCGTCGTTCCCTGTGAATTCTTGAGCGTGGCATCCACTTCGTCCGCCGTCCGCATCTCCGTCACACCGATCTGCGTCAGCTCAGCGCGCATGGGCGTTACATATCTCTCATCGTACATCGTTGGTACCTCATCTGTTGTCGATTAACGAACACTCCGAAGTATAACCGGAGTGCATCAGAATTCGTCGCGCTGCCGCCTCTCGATGAACGGCTGGCCGCCGGGAAGGGTCTTGGGATCCACGACCTTCACCGACTCCTTCAGCACCCGGCCCCGAACGAACTGAACGGTCGCGCCGAGGAGAAGCGCCCACACACAGACTGCGAGAAGTCGCCAGAATAGCACTCCGGTTGCCATCGGCTGCCAGTCGGAGAACTCGGCGCGCGCGGTTCCCCACGGCTCACGGTGGAGCGCGATCAGCACCAGGCTCATCGCCATCTCGCCAGTGGTCTCGAAGATCGCGAAGAGCGGCGCGCGGTACGGCCATTCCTTCACCGGGAATCTGCCGAGGTGAAGCGTCGCCATCCCGAGCAGAAAGAGCGTGCCCAGCACGAGCGCCGCGCCAAGATACGCGGTCGACGACGTCCCATGGGTGAGGACCACCGCGCGGAAGAGTCGCATCACCACTCCGGTGATGAGTGCCAGCTCCGCGGGCGACCTCGCGATCCGCGTGAATGCGGCGGGCTCCTCGAAATCCCACTCGCTGGGAGTGAAGGGCCGGCGCCTGTTTTCGGCGGGACGGGAGTTCATGAACTCCCAATGTAACGGTCGGCGGAGAACCGTCCATAGTATTCAGCGCCGCGATTGACCTCTCTGTGGGTCGGGCTCATCGGCTCATCGGCCGGGCGGGGCGTTGAGAC
>JBDSRC010000027.1:0-2883 GCA_039929505.1 Gemmatimonadaceae bacterium | reverse complement strand
CGCCAGGAGAACGGCACCTTCGACGTCGATACCTGGACGCGCAGCGCCAACGCCATCGAGAGGGATTACTCGCACGCGGTGAACGGCAGCCTCGTGTCGCACCTCACCAACGCCCTCGACAACGAGTTCCGCTTCCAGCTCGCGCGCGAGGACAGGCCGCGATCCTACTCCGGCCCGCAGATTCCCGGACAGAACCGGCCGTTCTCCGACACGGGGATGGATTTCGCCTCCGGCTTCCGCTTCGGAATGCCCTTCTTCATTCCGGTGAAATCCTACGACACGCGCATTCAGATCCTGGACAACGTTTCCTTGATTCGTGGCAACCACCTCTTCAAGACCGGCTTCGAGTGGAACCGCACCGAAGAGAATCAGACATTCATCGGATTCGCGAACGGCAGATTCATCTTCAACTCGGTGGCCGGCTTCATGGGGTACGTCGCCAACGGCAACGGCTACGTTCAATGCAGCATCGCCGGGGTCCAGGTCGGCACCAGCAACACTGGCGCGTGCCCGGTCGGTCAATCGATTTCCGGTCCGGTGCTCCTCTACCTGCAGCAGGCCGGTGTCGGCAGTCGCACCGTGGAAGAGGCGGGCACCCAGAAGATTCCGCAACATGACATCTCTGTGTTCGTTCAGGATACCTGGACGGCATCACCCAACCTCACCGTCACCTACGGTGTTCGCTGGGAAGGCCAGAAGCAGCCCGACCCAATCACGCCGCCCGCGGACGTTTTCTTTGCGCCGTTCATTGGCAGAACCGTCACCAACGCGCGCGGCACATTCACTTTCCCCTCGGACGGCACCATCCCATCCGACATGAAGATGTTCCAGCCGCGACTGGGCTTCGCGTGGGATGTGAATGGGGACAGCAGGGATGTCGTACGTGGGAGCGCTGGGCTCTATTACGCGCGCATCCCCGGACTCAATCTCGCCAGCGCGCGCAGCACCAACGGGTCGATCGGCCAGACCTATTTCCGCAACAGCGCCGCCACCCCATTCCTCGGCAGGCCACCAGTCTACGCCGGGCCGCTGCTCCCATCGGGGGGAACGCCCTTCCAGCCCGAGGTCTTCGTCTTCGACAAGGATTTCAGAAATCCGCGCACGATGAGCGCGTCGATCGGCTACGAGAAAGAGATCATCAATCAAGTGGCTGCGTCGGTGAGCTACACCTACGCGGCCACCGACTTCCTCACGCGGTTCATCAATCGCAACGATACGGCGTTCGGATCGCCGTGGCTCACCGGGCTGAGTGGCCCGGGCGATCCCAATGGCGTCAGCACACTGACAACGATCGAGAGCTCGGCCAAGTCGCGCTACAACGGAGTCACGTTCGGACTCGCTCGCACGGCCGACCCCGATTTCCAGTTCCAGGCTAACTACACTCTTTCAGCCGACAAATCGGACGACGACAACGAGCGCGATCCTTTCAGCTTCCGCTACGCCAACGCCAGCCGCCTCGAGCCCGAGTACAACTACAGCGATCGCGACCAGCGGCACCGCTTCAACCTCTGGGCGCTCTACCGCCTTCCGTGGGACATCTACGCCAACAACCGCTTCAGCGCCTACTCGGCCCAGCCGACGTCGGAGACCTGCGGAACCAACAACCAGGGTACCGGGATTCGAGTATCGAGCCCGGGACAGCGCGCCTGTCCGAATGGGACGATTCTCGAGCGCAACACCATTCGCCGCGACAACGCCTACATGAGCTGGGATTTGCGGCTGTCGAAGCCGTTCCGCATGGGTGGGCGCGGACAGCTCGAGGCGATACTCGAGGTGTTCAACGTTCTAAACCGAGACAACTTCCGCGATCCGTCTTCGGCTTCGTTGCTCTTTAACTTCGATGGGACGATCCGGAGCGGGCTCGGGGATCCGCGACAAATACAGCTAGGAGCCCGATACGGGTTTTGAGAACTACAACTTCCGACTACCGGCCGGGGGCTTTTGGCGGGCCGGCCGTGAGGTGCGGGCTTTTCGACGTGGCGTGATTCGCCTGTGCCCGGAACTCATGGCAAGCCCGCCAAGGCCCCCGGCCGGTAGTCGGAAGTTGCAGTCTACTTAATCGCGGTCCCCTGTGTCGCCCATACCTGCCAGCGACCATCGCGCTTGATGAAGACGTCGGTAAACCGCACGCGCCGATCCATCGGCTTGCCTTGAGAATCGGTTCCCACGACATGGTTGACGCCGTTGACGACCGCGGTGTTTCCCTCGACCCGAACGTTCAGATCGGAGAGATCAAGGGATCTGATGACACTCTTGTCGCCCCGCGCATCGGCCACCGCTTGCGCCTTGGTCATGTGCCCGCCGGTGCTGCTGCTGATGTCACTCGCATCGGAAGCGTAGTTCCGCTCGATCCATGAGGGATCGTGCTTAAGCCAGGAGTCGTTCCACTCCCGCTCCATGTAGGCAAGGACTCCCTGATCGTCGAGAGGATGGCCGGCGTTAGCGACTACCAGCCAGCGGCCACCGCGTTTCTCGAGAACGTGAACGCTGCGCGAATGAAAGCTCTGATCCTTCCCGTCGACCCGCACCGTCGAAATGTTGCGATGAGTTATCGTCGCCGTATTCGGGGAGCAGGTGATGGAATAGGAGTCATAGACATTCCGCGGTGCCTCGGCGGGATTGGCGCGATTTCTTTCGGCTGCCCGGACAGCGGCGTCGACTGCCCCCGCCTTGGTCTGATTTGCAGCTGGACCAAGCCCTTGAAAATCGTCTGCCATGATCCCTTGCAATGCCGCCCGGTCACCACGGGTGGTCGCCTCACCCCAGGAGTGGTCGAACGCTTCCAGCGCCTTCTTGTCCGCATCACTGCATTGTGCGAAAGCGGGTGCCGCTGCAAAAAGAATCGAGACTGCCGCCAGAATTGGCCTCATACTTACTCCTGAA
>JBDSRC010000026.1:0-5121 GCA_039929505.1 Gemmatimonadaceae bacterium | reverse complement strand
GCAATCGCGCGACGCGCGTCGGTGGCGAAGCCGGGAAAGGCGGTGCTGATCTCTTCGGGCAGCGCGCGGGTGAGCTGAGATTGCATGAGCGTAGCGCTGCCCACCACCGCGAGGTCGAGGCGGTGCGCAGCTTCGAGCAGCGGGACGAACTCGGACCCGTACTGCTGGGTTGGGGCACGCACGGCTTCGGTCATCGCCAGATTGACGGGCAGCTGTACGACTCCGAAGTGGTGTCCGCTGCCGCCGACTTCGCGGGCGAGAGAGACCAGTCCTTCCAGGCTCAAATGGTTGCGCGATCCGGGTGGCGTGCGGAAGCCCTGCCAGGTCGCACAGCCGTATGCCGCGATCTTCCCATCGGACACGTGCTCCTCGAGCATATTGAACGCCGCACGCATCACGTCCTGGAACTTCGCGCTGTCCACCGTATCGAGCTGCTGCTCCGGGTTGTGGAGGTAGTAGACGTCGATGGTGGCCAGGCCCAGGTTTTTTCTGCTGCGCTCGATCTGGTCGGACAGATAGCGCGGAGCGAGGCAATGGCCGCCGGAGACGACGTCAGCCGGCGTCATGATTCCGGGACCGTAATATTCGCTTTGCAGAAAACCGCGGTAGCCTTCCTTGGTGCCCGGCGGCGTGCGGTCGAGCGGGATGTAGCCGCCCTTGGTGCAGACGACGACCTCGTCACGCGATACCGTGCCGCGCTCGAACGCGGTGCGGAGCGCGCCGCCAATGCTGCGCTCGGATCGCTGGCAGCGATAGTTGATCGCGGTGTCGAGCATGTTGACGCCCAGTCTCATCGCCTCGACCGCGGTCGCGGTGTAGCGCGCATCTTCCGCATCGTCGCAGTCGCCGAGGTAGGTGCCCATGCCCAACTGGGACACGTGAGTGCCGCGGACGAGCGGTCGATAGGAATGCTCTGGCAGGCCTGAGCCGGAGCGCCTCGCGAGTCGGCTCGTACCCTGGGCTGTAGCACACCCATCGACGAGTGCATCCGATCTCTTCGGGCGGGTCATTGCGGGGAGGCTAAGGTAGGGTGGAGGCTATGGCAAGCCCGATGGATGCGCGAAGCTCTCCTGTCGTTGCGGTACCCTGGGGTGATCGTTTGGTTTAGGGGTGCCATGTCGATAGATTCAAATTGTACACAGAGTCACAGCTCACTGGAGTAAGCAATGCCGGATTTTGGAAGTTGGGGAACCGCGTGGTGGAAGCCACTTGTGTTCGTCATCGTCGCCGGACACCTCACCAATGTGTCCGTCACGCTGTTCCTGCACCGCGCTCAGACGCACCGCGGCGTGAAGCTGCACTATCTCGCGGAACTGCCGATGCGGCTCTGGCTATGGCTCTCGACCGCGATCGTCACAAAGGAGTGGGTGGCTTGTCACCGTAAGCACCACGCCTTCGCCGATCGGGAAGGCGATCCGCACAGCCCGCTGATGGAAGGACTGCGCAACATCGTCCTCAAGGGAGCCTTCTACTATAGAAAGGCGGTTCGTCAGCCCGGCATTCTCGACAAGTACGGCAAGGGGACGCCCAACGACTGGCTCGAGCGACACCTGTTGTCGCCGCTCAATTGGGTCGGGATTCTGGTGATGCTGGCGGTCGATGTCTATCTGTTCGGCTTCTTCGTCGGACCGGTCGTGTGGGGAGTGCAGATGATCTGGATCCCGTTCTGGGCGGCTGGGATCATCAACGGGGTAGGCCACGCCGTGGGCTACCGGAATTTCGAAGTGAAGGACGAGAGCAGAAACATCTCGCCGATCGCGATCTGGCTGGGCGGAGAAGAGCTGCACAACAACCACCACCACGACCCCCATTCCGCGAAGTTCAAGGCGAAGTGGTACGAGTTCGACATTGGCTGGTTTTATCTCCGACTGCTTTCCCTTTTCGGGTTGGCGGAAATCTCCTACGCGCGCCGTTAGGTAACGAGTGCCTGAGACAGTCACCTGCGCGCGGTGTGGCCAGACGCGCGCGGGGTTCGTAAAGCCTCCGTTTCCCGGCCAGATTGGCGCCCGCGTCGTCGAAGAGATCTGCACCCAGTGCTGGGCGGACTGGCTCAAGCAGCAGACGATGCTGATCAACCACTACGGGCTCAACGTCATGGACCCGCAGGCACGCTCGTTCCTCACCAAGAACATGTCCGCCTTTCTCTTCAAGACCGGCACCGAGTCCGACGTCGACACAACGAAGAAAGGCACAATAACCCACTGACAATGCGCCAAACCCTTGCCCTGACAATTGCCGTCTCCTTCATGTCGGTCGTTGGCGGCTGTCAAACGCCGCCGAGGTCCCAGTCGGCCGCAACGGCAACCACCGTCCAGGCGCCGGTTTCCGCTCGCTGGACCGATTCGGTGCTGGCGTCCCTGACTCTCCGGGAGAAGGCGGCGCAGATAGTCTGGCCAAGTGTCTATGGCGACTATGTTTCCGGCGATTCCAGACAGTGGCGGCTGCTCACCAAGTACGTGACGGAGGACAAGGTCGGCGGGTTCACGATTTCCATCGGCTCGCCCACCGAGATCGCCGTGAAGCTGAACGCGCTTCAGTCGATGACCAGGATTCCGCTGTTGTTCGGAGCGGACCTCGAAGCTGGCGCCGGCTTTCGCGCGCGGGGTGGATACTTCGTCCCCAATGCCATCGATCTGGGCGGGGCAATGGTGTTCCCGCCCGAGATGGCCATCGGCGCAACTAATGACACCGTACTCGCTTACGAGCAGGGCCGCCTGACGGCTGTGGAAGGGCGAGCGCTTGGAATCCACATCGCGTATGCGCCAGTCCTGGACGTCAACAACAATCCTGACAATCCGGTCATCAACACGCGCGCGTACAGCGAGGATCCCCTGCTCACCGCGCGCATGGGTGCGTCATTTATCAGAGGCGTCCAGGATCACGGCATGATCGCAACAGGAAAGCATTTCCCCGGTCATGGAGACACTGGCGTCAACTCTCATCTGGCGCTGCCGGTGATAACCGTGAGCAGGAGCCGGCTCGACTCGGTCGAGCTCGTGCCGTTCCGCGCCGCGGTCAAGGCAGGAGTTGGAGCGATCATGTCGTTCCACGGCTCGATGCCGGCACTCGACTCATCCAATGTGCCTGGAACGCTGTCGGCCAAGGTGATGACCCAGCTCCTTCGCCGTGAGATGGGCTTCAACGGACTCATCATCTCCGACGCGATGGACATGCGTGGAGTTCTTGACCAGTTCGGCGCGGCGGAAGCGGTCAAGCGCGCTATCGCGGCGGGGTGCGATGTGCTCATCCAGCCCGACAACGTGACGTTGGCAATCGATGCGGTCGTGGCCGGAGTCAGTGAAGGACGGTACACCGAAGCGCGTCTCGACTCGTCCGTGCGCCGCGTGCTCGAGTCGAAGCGCCGCATCGGTCTGGCGCAGAGCAAGCTCGTTGACATCAACGCTTTACGTTTTCACGTCGGCGACAGCGCGAGCGCCCAGGTGGCGCGGCGGATCGCCGAGAAATCGATCACGCTGGCGAAGGATTCACTGCGTCAGGTTCCAATCGCGTCGAGCACCGCGCGGGTGCTCTCCATCACGCTGGCGCGCCGCTCTGATCTCTCCGCTGGAGTGGCATTCAACGGCGAGCTCCGAGGCGGCCTGAGGAATCTGCGCGCGGAGTTCGTTGCTACCGAAGATGGAGCGCTCAACTATCCGCGGCTGACTGCTGCTGCAGATTCGGCAGATGTGGTGATCATCGGATCCTACATCGGACATAACTGGGATGCAGTGACAGCGAATGCGCCCGGTGTTTTCGCCGCCTTCGTGCAATCGCTCGTAGCGAGAGGGAAGAAGCCGATCGTCGTCGCGTTCGGAAATCCGTACCTGCTGCGTCAGATATCATCGGTTCCGACTTATCTCATTGCCTGGGGCGGTTTTCCGGTTTCGCAACAGGCGGCAGCGCGCGCACTGCTGGGAACATCCGCTATTACCGGGCACCTACCAATCAGCATACCGCCACATGTGAGTCGCGGCGCTGGAGAGCAGCGGCAGCTTCGCTCGCCCTGATTTTTCCGCGCTGATTCAAGCGTTCTTCGCGCCTGGCGGCGCTGCGGAAAAAAAGCCAAAACTTTCTGTTGACGCACGAATCCGGTCGCGGTATATCACTACATCCTTCCTGAACACGCTCGAGCGCACCGCCGAGCAATTCAAATAAAAAAATAAAATGACGGCGGTATTGACTTTAGTCGCAAATTGTGACTAATTCGCATCATGATGCGCGACCGCTCCTCCGGAAAATCGTCCTCCCACACAGTCGATGTCGTTCTCGTTACGGCAATGGGCGCGGAGCTGGCGATCCTGTTCACGCGGAGCACGACCGATCGGGAGCGGTGGTCGCTGCCGTGGAAAGCCGCGCAGGGCGGCGAGTCCCTCGACGCCACCTCCACACGCGTCGCCCACGAAGCACTCGGCGAGTCCCCCGCCTGGATCGAGCAGATTGGAGCGTTCGCTGAGGGAAAGCGGCACCCGAGCGATGCGGATATCTCGGTCGCCTTCGTCGGCCTCATTCCGCACGAGACTGCGTCGCCACGCCCGGGGAACACCTGGTTTCCCGTCACCAACATCCCACCCCTTTCTCCACGCCAGCGAGCGATGGTCGAAGGCGCGATGCAGACCATTCAGGCGCGGCTCGATCACGCCCCCGTCGCCTTCCGTCTTCTCCCCCCAACCTTCACGCTGAGTGAGCTTCAGCACCTCTATGAGCTTCTGCTGACCAAGCGATTGCACAAAGCCAGCTTCCGCCGAGCTCTTCAGGCGGCGTCGTTGGTCGAGCCTACGGATGAGTGGCGGAGCGAGGGAAGAGGGAGGCCGGCGCAGCTCTACCGGTACGCACCCAAAAAACGGCGTAGAGGACACCGGGGAGTCCGTTTCGACCTGTTACACCCCTGATACGGGGTCTACCCCCGGGAACCTCTTGCGTTGGTGGTGTATTAGTTGCAACTTGTACATAAGGCAGTACAACCTGGGATGGGAGCGCCGGCAGCTATGCTCGCCTATCTGGACAGTCTCTGCGCAGCGTTGCTCGCACGAGATAGCACGGAGATACAGCGTCTTCTCGCGCTTCCCTCAGCGCGAGACCTCCCCCGTCGCGTCCGCGAAGAAGCCGTCGCCATCTCTCGCG
>JBDSRC010000025.1:0-9143 GCA_039929505.1 Gemmatimonadaceae bacterium | reverse complement strand
CTCGCCGCCGGGCTCTGGCTGGCGCGCTATCTCCACAAAGTCGTCATCGTCGATTCCGGAGATCCACGCAACTGGGAGACGAGAGGAATCAACGGATATCTCGGCCACCAGGGAATCCGCTCTCCTGAGCTGCGCGCAATCGGCCGCAAAGAGTGCGAGAGCTTCGGCGTCAGCTTCGTGAATGGAGTCGTCGACCAGGCTCTCAACGAGACCGGCGAGCTGTTCGCCGTTCAGCTTGGGGATGGTTCGTGTATCGAGGCGCGTCGTGTTCTCCTCGCGATCGGAATCAAGGATGTCTGGCCGGACATTCCGGGTCTCGACCGGTGTTACGGGGAAACCGTGCACGTCTGTCCCGACTGCGACGGCTACGAGACCCGCGACAGGAAGACAGTGGTCGTCGGCAAGGGACGGAAGGCGGTCGGAATGGCTCTCGCGCTCATGACGTGGACTCGAGCGATCGTCATCTGCACCAACGGCGAAAAGCCGGACATGGATGAGGAGCTGCTGAACCAGCTCAAGGTCCTCAACGTTCCCGTGCTCGATGCGGCGATCGAGTGCGTCGTTTCCGAGGCCGGAGAGATCAGGCACATCGAGCTCAAAGGGGGAATGTCCCTCGATTGCGAGCGTCTTTACTTCGCGATCGGACAATACCCGGCCGACGATCTCGGCGCTCAACTCGGTTGCAAGCGCGACGAGATGGGGAGACTCGTCATCGACGACCGCAATCACACATCCGTGCTCAACGTTTTCGCGGCGGGAGACATCGCTCCGGGACCACAGATGGCGCTCGCCGCCGCGGCGAGTGGAGCTATCGCAGCCATGGCGATCCACTCCTCGCTCGTGCCCGATGCCAGGAAGCTTCCCAACGCGCCATCGATGAAGAAAATTCCCGGCGAATCACCGGCGAAGAAAACTCCTGAGGAATTACCAGCGAAGCGTTAGGGACTGCGGCTTCCGCTTGCGGATGATCTTGAGGCTCAGCGTCCGATCCTGCGCTTCGGAAATCGCCTGAACGAGATCCACTGGCGTGTCGAGCTTCACGCCATTGGCGAGGAGCAGCACATCGCCTCCCTTGAGTCCCGACATCCTGGCCGGGGTTCCCTCGACGACGCTGGTGACGAAGACTCCCTCCGGCTTGACGCCAAGCAGCTCACGGATGTCTTCGTTGAGAACCGTGAACTCCATTCCGGCGAAAGGATAGACCCCGGCGCCGAACGTAAAATTCGGTATCAGCGCCGGCGGAACCCGGGATGGCATCGGCGTGTGTATCATCACCCGCTGTGTCGTCCCGCCAGGGGTACGCGTTGTGGTGCCTGACCGACTCTCGAATCTCTGCCCCGGACCGAGGTTGATGACCGTCCTTTTCTCCCACCCCTCCGGCGCCCGACCCAGCGTTCCCTTCACTACGCGGACGGCGTCGTTCCGCCGGAGCTGCAGCACGAATGGCGCGCCAGGCTTGAGCCAGTTCCGCAGCTGAAACACGCTGCCGCGCATGTCGTGTGAATTGAACGACATGAGCACATCTCCCGGCACCACACCGGCCTTGGCGGCGGGAGAGCCCGGCTCCACTTCACTGACCACCGGATATCCTTCGAAGAACGTGTTACCGCGCTCGTCGAACAGCCCTTCATCCGACAGGGTGACACCGAACCAGCCGGGCTGCGTTTCAACCATGATCGATGTCTGCGCGGTGGCGGCGCTCGCCACGACGCAGACGCCCATAAGCGCGCCAACCATATACCCGCGCCTACACTTCCTCGAAATCATCACCTAGAACCCCTTGAGCCGGAGGTTGCTGGCCGGCCGCACCGCGCCGAGCTGCTGGGCGGTGGCTTCACGTGCGCCGAGGGCGGCGAGGTAGTACTGATTGATCACAGGATCGCGCGGGGCGTTCTCGCGCGCGGTCACCGTCGCGTTCATCAGCTGCTCGAGCGCGGCGAGGCGGGCGCGGTACATCGACAAACTGTCGTTGACCCCCGGTGCCTGGTTGTTATTGGCGGCCAGAAACGCGGACGCCGACTGATAGTCGGCGCTCGCGCGGTCCAATGTCGCCCATGCTTCTTCCACCGTGCTGAAGCTCGCCGGCGTGGCTGACGCAACAGGTGCGCTCGGAGAAGGCTGACCGGCACTGGACAGGTCTGACGCTGCGAAGCTCCACCGCCCGATCGAGATTCCGCCGGCGAGGATCACGACCGCGGCGGCGGCGCGCAGCCACGGCGACCCTGTCCACCGCTTAGGGTGGCTTTCGCGAATCAAGCCTTCTTCCCGCGCGCGCCGGGCAATGGTTTCCCAACTATTCAGAGTCGCGCCATCACGGGCGCGCTCGGCGGACACCAATTGGTCGAAGCGATCTTCAGACAGGTGCGACATGTGCCTTCCCTGCAACGGAGGTTGATTCATCTACGAGGTGAGCGAGCAGCTTGCGCAGCTTTGCCCGCGCCTTGAACAATTGCGATTTCGATCCGCCCGAAGTGATTCCGAGCTCGGCCCCGATCTCACCGTGGGTGTAGCCTTCAATGTCATGGAGCACGAACACCGCTCGTGCCCCCGGCGACAGCCGCGTCATCGCCTGCTCGATCGACTCGGCGATGAAAGTGCGATCCGTGTCCGGCTCGACCAGGGCAGAGTCATCCTCGATGTCCACTTCCAGCTTCGCGATCCGGCGGATCTTTCTCAAAGCGTTGAGCGTGCGGTTCACCGCGATGCGGTGCGCCCACGTCCCGAATTGTGAGTCGCCGCGATAGCTCGGCAGAGCCCTGAAAATCTGCATCCATACTTCCTGCGATATGTCAGCGGCTAGCTCGGGATCTCCGCACAGCCGCCCCACGACCGCGTCAATGTGCGGCGCGTGCTGCGACCATAGCCGCTGCAACGCGCGCTCATCGCCGGAGATGGCGCGCCTCAAATCCAGCTGATCGATGAGCATTTCTGACGCTATCTTAGTCACCGGCAGAAGGGGTAGCGTTGCTCCTATCGAACCCGTGACTTTCGGTTCCCGGGAATCGTCGGCAACTGTAGGCCCTCGTCCATATCGCGGTGCACTGGTTTTCCCCGCTCCCGGGGAAGGGAACCTCCATGCCCTCGGACAGTACAAATTACGGTAGTCCAAGGAGTTAGAGTTGCTCAGGGTCATTCTTACCGCACTGACGGTCACCCGCGCTGGCGACGGCCTCCCCGTCAAGCCACCGACGGACGTTGGCATGTCCTCCACCCGTCTCGAGGCAATCGAGCGTGTGGTAGCCCGCGGCATCAAGGCCGGGGGATACCCTGGCGCGGCCGTCGTCGTGGGACGTAACGGAGCGGCGGTGATGGAGAAGGGTTTCGGCCGGCTGTCGTGGCTCTCCACCAGCGCCGCCGTTGACGCGCGGGAAACGATCTACGACGTAGCTTCGCTCACCAAAGTCGTGGGAACCACGGCTGCCGTGATGATCCTGTTCGACGAAAAGAAGATCGACCTGGACGAGCGTGTCGTGAACTATATCCCCACGTTCAACGGGGGAGAGAAGGACAAGGTCACCATCCGTCAGCTGCTCACGCACACGTCCGGATTGCCGGCGGGTCGCGACATCTGGCGCATCACGCGGAGCCCGCTCGAAGCGCGCGCCGCGGTCGTAGGCAGCTCCCTCGAAGCCCGTCCCGGCAGCCGCTACATCTATTCCGACCTGGGCGCTGATCTGCTCGGACTTCTCGTCGAAGTCGTCTCCGGCGAGCCCCTCGACAAGTTTCTCGACCGGCGCGTGTTCGCCCCCCTGGGAATGAACAACACGTTCTTTCGCCCGGCCGATTCGCTCCGCTACCGCGTTGCGCCCACCGAAGTCACGCCTCCGCGCGGGTACCCGCTCCGTGGTGAAGTCCATGACGAGAACGCCTACGCTTTGGGCGGCGTCGCGGGACACGCGGGACTCTTCAGCACCGCCGCTGATCTTTCCGTGTTCGCTCAGATGATGCTGAATGGCGGGGAATACAACGGAGTCCAGATCATCAGCCGTCCGACCGTCGAGCTGTTCACCAGCCGCTCCGTCGGACATCGCGCGCTCGGCTGGGACACCGCCGAAGGCGACTACGGTTCGGGCCGGTTTTTGGGCCCGACCGCGTACGGTCACACCGGATTTACAGGCACATCGATGTGGATCGATCCCGAGCGGCAGATGTTCGTGATCCTGCTCACCAATCGCGTCCACGCCGCGCGGGCCTTGCGCCCGGCGAAGGTCATCTCGGATGTGCGTGCTGACCTTTCCGATGCCGCGGTCCTCGCCGTGCTCGACGGTCCACAGGTGGCGGGCGGCAAGCGAGCTTTCCGTGCTGATCGCGAAGTAGGCTGGAACCCGGCGCCGCGTCGCGTTTCCAAGAGACGTCACGCATCATCGAGGCGCTCGTCGATCGCGCGCGCATCGAAGAGCCGCGTCAGCTCGGCCAGGAAGAAGGCTACCTCGAGCAAGACCACACGTGCGAAGAAGCCGGTACGGAAGACGACGAAGAAGAGTTAGTTAGATTGCTCCGAGGGTAAAAACAGGGACGGGCAATGAGCGATGAGAGCGGAGCCGCGGCTCCAGAAGCGGTGGTGGCGGGGGGCGGGGTGGTCAGTGAAGACCAAGTGAAGCTCGCGCTCAGGCGCGTGAAGGATCCCGATCTCAATCTCAACATCGTCGACCTGGGCCTCGTCTACGGCGTAGCCGTCCAAGGCACCACCGTAAAGGTCGACATGACGCTCACATCTCCCGCCTGTCCTTCCGGTCCCGAGCTGATGACCAACGCCGAGACGGAAATCAAATCGATCCCGGGCGTCGAGAAAGTTGAAGTGAATCTGGTGTGGGCTCCGTTCTGGACGCCGGAGAAAATGGAGCCGAGGGTGAGGGCGTACCTCGGATTCTAGGCAAGCGCCTGAACGAATCCCGCTCCCATCACTTCGATCTGCCAACGCCTTAGCCCGGCAACTGCCTCGAGCTCATCGACGCTCTTCGCACTGGCCCGCGCGATATTCTCCAGGCGCTCGCGTGAGCAGAGCACTCCCGGATCGAGGTCGAGCGAGCGCGCAACTTCATCGCGCACTCCCTTGAGACGGACGACCCGCGCGTCGAACTCCCTGTCCTTGTTCCAGCGCTGAGACTTTGGGAACCGGGGCAGGTCAGCCTCGGGCACCTCGACGCCGCGCCGCACAGCGGCGATGATCTCGGCTCCCGCGCGATCGATCATCCCTTTTGGCATCCCCTTGATCGCGGCGAGCTCAGAGACGCTGCGCGGCGGGTTGCGCGAAAGATCCAGCAGCACTTCGTTGCCCATGACCCGGAATGTGGCGCGGTCGAGCTGGGCGGCCACCGTATCACGCCAATTCACCAGCTCGCGCAGCACCGCCAGCTCGGGCCTCGTGAGATCTCGCGCACCCTTGAGCCGGAGGAATCCTTCCATGGCGTCCTCAGCGTCCCAGCGCGTGCCCTCGAGGCGTGAGAATTCTTCCTGCGCCCAGTGCAGGCGCCCGCGTCGCTCCAGATCCTCTTTCATGTGATCCTTGAGCTGCAGCAGGTACCGGGTATCCTGCGCCGCGTACTCCAGCATGTCCCGAGTGAGCGGGCGCATGGACCAGTCGGCGCGCTGGTGCTTCTTGTCCAGCTTCACATCGAAGAACTGCTCCAACAGCGCCGCCAGCCCGAACGACTTGATGCCCAGTAGCTGGGATGCGATCCGCGTATCGAAGATATTGGCGACGTGCCAGCCGTAATCCTGGTGCAGGAGACGCAGATCGTAGTCGGCGTCGTGAAAAACGACTTCCACCGATTTGCTCTCGAGCAGCGCGCCAAGTCCGGCGGGCGAGCCGATCGGAAGAGGGTCGATGATCGCGCTGCGGTCGCGGGTCGACACCTGGAGCAGGTAGATCCGGTCGAGAAAGCGGTGAAAGCTCGCCCCCTCGGTATCGAGTGCCAGCTCCGTGATTTCGGAAACCTCGCTCAGAAACCGATCGACTTCTTCCGGCTTGTCGAGGTAGATGGCGCTGTTTGTTTCTGTTGGGGGCATCGACGAAATCTACTGGCTTGGTCGCGGCCGGATGGATTTACGCTTGCAGCCGACAGCGGGCAGCATTCAGCTGGAAGCAGGCAGCGTGTCAGTTGCAGTTAATACCTCTCCCTCGTAATCTCAGACACTGCTACGCACGCAATCCCCATACAACGGCAATGCCTGAAGATCTGACAGTTCATATCTATCCCAGCGACTGCGACTCGGTCGGCCACGTGAATCACGCTCACATGCTCACCCTGCTCGAGCGCGCGCGTTGGGCCGCGCTCGAGACGAAGATGACCTACGCCGAGTACATGAAGTCGAAGCTGTGGGCGGTCGTGCGCAAAGTCGACGCTTCCTACCATGCTCAAACCTTCCCCGGAGACGATCTGAGCATTCGCACCGGCCTCCTCTCGATCGGCAATACGAGCTTCGTGGTCAAGCAGGAAGTGCGAAACGCGAAGGGCGTGCTGGTCTGCGATGCGTCGCTCGTCTACGTGACGGTGGCCCCCGATGGAAAACCCATTCCGGTGCCGGACGGGTGGCGGACTTTGTTCTCGCCCTGGGACGCGGCACCAGCATCCGCCAGTAGATGAGCGAGCCGACGGATCCGAACCAGCCTGCGGTCGCCGAGGCTGATGCCGCGGCGCGAGTGAGCGCGGCCGAGCAGTCTCTCGCCGCTCGCATCGGGGCGACGCTGTTCCGCCACCGCGGATGGCTCCCACTCGTCTTCCTCGGCGTTCCACTCGTGGCGCCCGGGACGATGTCGGCGTTTCAATGGGAAATCGGCCTCGCGCTGATCGTGACCGGTGAAGCGATCCGCCTCGCCGGTGTCGCAGCCGCCGGCAGTGTGACGCGCCGCCGCTCGCGCAACGTCCAGCGGCTGGTGACCTACGGAATCTTCGCGTGGTGCAGGAATCCGCTCTACGTCGGCAACTTCCTGATCTGGATGGGATTCGTCGCCATTTCCGGCGTGCTCTGGTTTCTGCCGATCGCGATCGTGCTGTTCGCGGTCGAGTACGAGCTCATCGTCCGCTACGAAGAGGGAGTTCTCGAATCGACTTTCGGGCGCGAGTACATCGAGTACAGGAACGAGACTCCACGGTGGCTGCCCCGACCTCCGCGCGGAGATGCGCCTCAGGGTGAGCACAACTGGGCGGAGGCCTGGAAGAGCGAGCTCAGCACGTTCCTTCAGTACGCGGTGCTGATACTCGCTTTCTACGTCAAGAGCCGCCTGCGCGTCGACGGCACTCCGGGCACGTGATTCCCGCACCCGAGAACGAGCTTTTCAATCGCTCGAAGACCGACCCATAGAGGTGAGCAGCGCATAGCGCGCGCTTGCACGAGCGGCATACTCCGCCCTTTCCGGCACTGAAGTAGGCGCCGCAACTGTCGCACTGCCAACTGAACGCCGACTGACGGAACAGGCGCATCTCAAAGCACGCTCAGCGTCTGCGATCCACTCCACGAGCCGCTCGGCTTCAGCTTGACCGATGACCCGATCTGCGCCGCCTCAACGCAGATCATCCGGGCATAATCGTCGTTGTCGAGCCCGATGAATCCGGTCACCTTCTCGACCCACGGATTCCATATCACCGCATCCTTGAAGCCCGCCGAGCGAACTTCGATGCGCCGTGAGTTTCCTCTGTCCTCGACCTCTATCTTCTTCGGCGCGCCGAGGTAAACGCGGTCCATCTCATCGGCGACGGTGAGCTTCTTCGCTTCATCCTTCATCTCGATGCCGCCCTGCGTCTTGTCGATGTACCACTTGCCGGTGAGCCCGCGTATCACCGTCTCGCGGATGTCCGCGATGGCGATATAGGTGTGCAGTGCGGCGGTGAACGCGAAGTGATCGTCACCAATATTCCTGACGTCGAGCTTGACCTCGAGGGACTGTTCACCGAGGGAAACCGACAGCTCGGCGCGAAAGTGGTGATCCCACAGCTCGCGTGTCCGGTGATCGTCCTGCAGCACGAGCTTGACCTTCATCTGATCGGACGCTTCGTCATCGCCGGCTACTTTCCATTCGCTCTTCCGCGCGAAGCCGTGCTGCGGAAGGGGGCCAGTGTTCGCGAACTGCGGAAATACAACCGGAATTCCGCCCCGAATCGGATCCCCGGGGGCGAACGCCGCGGTCTTGCCCATGAACAGAACGTCGGTTCCACCCGGGGGAATCCACGAGGTGGTGTGGCCCCCGTTGAGATAGATCTCGGCGGTTCCGCCCGAAGGGTGAGTGAGGAGCACCCTGGGCATCCCGTTTCTGCCGCTTTCGACGCGCGAAGTCATGTCAGGGAAAAGTGGCTCATGGGCTACCGGTTCGGCCTGCCCGGTGGAGTATCGCTCTTGAATACGTCGCGATTGATCTGGATGAACTCCTTCAGGTTTCCGGGAACGTCTTCCTCCGGAAAGATCGCCGTAACGGGACACTCCGGCTCACACGCCCCACAGTCGATGCATTCATCGGGGTGGATGTAGAGCTGGTCGGGCCCCTCGTAAATGCAGTCGACTGGACACACGTCGACGCATGCGCGGTCTTTCGTATTCTTGCAGGCTTCGGTTATAACGTAGGGCATGTCGCTCCTGTAGTGCGGCGATCCATCGGGAAAAATAGACCGCCCATGTCTATTTTCGCCACGGCGGAAGTCCGCCCGCTTTTTTGAGCAGCTCCAGGTTTTCCCGAAAGAGCGTTGCCGTATGGCCGACTACCTGAACGACCGCCGAATTGGTGGCGAGCGCCAGGGCGTTCGCGGCGTCCTTCGGCTTGACCTCGTCCTTGTTTCCCAGCTTCACCTTTACCAGCTCGCGCGTGCGCAATGCGTCGTCGAGAGAGGTAATCAGATTCGGAGTGAGCCCGTGCTGCCCGACGTGCACGGTCGGGTTGAGGTGGTGAGCCTCCGCCCTCAGCTCGGCGCGCTCTTTTCCTTTCACTGGCGCATTTTCCCGGGCCTGGTGATGAAGGGACGGACATCGATCGGCGTTCCGTTCCAGTAGTCCTTGTCGCTGCGCATCACCTGGTAATGAAGATGTGGCGTGTTGGGTGGAGCGTTGCCGGTCGTTCCGACGAATCCGATCACCTGGCCTTCCCTGACCTGGAGGCCTTCCTTGACTCCGGGTGCGTAACCCTCGAGGTGCGCATAGTAATGGAGAAAGCG
>JBDSRC010000024.1:0-2912 GCA_039929505.1 Gemmatimonadaceae bacterium | reverse complement strand
GCTCAGTTCCTCTACTGGCTGGCGCCGACGGTCGGGGCGTTGCTCGCCGCGCTGCTCTACGAATTCCTGTTCATGCGGCGAGGGCGAGAGCCGGTCGACCATGGAGAGCTGAGACCGTAGGCGCCTCTCGAGAACAGGGGTCTACGATCAATCCGGAAAGCCGGCCGGTCCGCGCGCGCCGCGACCGTTACGTTGGTCACGGCCTACGTGCTCGTCCGTGAGAATGTCGGAAGCAGGAAGACGGCGGTGCCGATCGTGGTGGCAATCCCCGCCCTTACGGCGCTACATGCGCTCTATTTCGACCGGCATTGGGCTACCGATATCATTGGCGGCTGGCTCGCCGGCGCCGCGATCGCCAGCGGCTGCGCACACGGATACGAAATCGCTCAGGCGCGCAAAAAAGCACCTCGCATAAGGCCGAAGCCCCGCTAGGCTTTCTCCACGGGTCCGGCTGCTTCCTGCCAGCCGCGCCAGCCGCCGGCCATCGACGCCACGTTCGTGTAGCCCATCCGCTGCAGGACATCGGCGGCAAGGACGGACCGATATCCGCCGCCGCAGTACAGGATGATCTCCGCGCTTTTGTCGGGGACTTTCTTCTCGATGTCCCGCTCGATTACGCCCTTTCCGATGTGCTGGGCTCCGCGCGCGTGGCCCGAAGCCCACTCACTCTCTTCGCGAACGTCGATGACCTTCGCCCCGCCCCGCTCGAGCTTCGCGCGCGTTTCATTCACGGTGATCTCGCGCACCCGCGTTTTCGAATCCTCGACGAGCCTGAGGAATCCAGGGGAATGGTCCATCAGGCGGCGGCGGGTGGACGCTTGCCCGTCAGTTTCTGGAGGCCGACGGTAGCCCCGCGCCGCGCTGCCAGCTGCGCTGCCGCAATTGCGGCCGCCGAAATCGCGGCCCAGGCGAGAGCTTTCGGCCAGCTACCGCCGCTCTTCCAGAGGTCTCCGGGAGGATCCTCATCCCTGACCTTTCGCCAACCCGACTCGAGGCCCCGCTCAGTGAGCTTGGTCGCTACCATCGCCGCGCCCGCGCCAACGAGCATCCAGGCTGCCTGCTTCTGGGTTCCCTTTTGCTTCCATCTCATTTTGCCGCCCCTTGGTTAGGACAACTGGAGTGGCAAGGCGGGTGCCGTTCCTCGGCTCGGCCGGGGAACTACACCTGCAACATAGAGAGACACAGATCCGAGGGGCCAGAAGCATAGATGCGAGTTGCCAGGTACTGCCAAGCGTGTTGCCCGGAACTGCAAAATGGTTCGTGCGACTGGCATCTCATTCGTTGATGGAACCCGAGTTTGATCAGTAGCCGCGCCCGACAATCAGATGTCGTCCCATCTAGCAACTCACATCTATGCTTCTGACCTCTCGGATCTGTGCCTCTCTATGTTGCAGTGTTTTTCTAAACAACCGGCCGAGAGCTACGATCTAGATATGGCAGCTGGCGAGGCCCCGCTTCTCGAGGTAGCGCTGGTGGTAATCCTCAGCTGGGTAGAACGCTGTTGTCGGCGTTATCTCGGTCACGACCGGCCGTCTCAGCTTGCCACTCGCTCCCAGACTGGCCTTTGATCGTTCCGCGGCATCTTTCTGTGCCGCGCTGTGATAGAAGATCGCCGAGCGGTACTGTGTCCCGACATCGGGGCCCTGGCGATTGAGGGTGGTGGGATCGTGATTCTCCCAGAACACCTCGAGCAGGCGGTCGTAAGTGACCTCGGCCGGATCGTACTCGACCTGCACCACTTCGGCGTGTCCCGTTTTGCCTGTGCAAACGTCCTTGTAGGTAGGGTTTGCGAGTGTTCCGCCGAGATACCCGACGAGAGCGTCTTTGACGCCCCGGACCTGCCTGAAAGCAACCTCGACACCCCAGAAACAACCAGCACCAAAAGTCGCAAGCTCCATTGCTCTCACCTCACCCAAGAATTAGTTCGACCAGCCCTCGCGCTCTTTCAGAGCCGTGATGTGGGCGACGTGGTGTCGGCCATGCCACGCGTACATACCGAGCAGCTTTTCGAGAGTCATCAATCCGTGCGCCGGATGGCGGAGTCGCCGCTGAAATGCGGCCGCGTCCATTGCCTGGAGCAGCACCACCCACCGCAAATGAAGCGCGTCGAGAAGATCCAGCGACACGTCAATTGGTACACGCTCGGAGTCCGGAAGCTCCGCCCACAAAGCCTCCTCGTATGCTTTGATCGTGGGCTCGTCTTCAGTGAGCGCGAGCTTGAAGCGGGTGTACGCGTTCATGTGACTGTCGGGTAGGTGGTGTACCACCTGCTTGACGGTCCATCCCGCGGGCCGGTACGGCGTCTCGAGCTGGTCGCGCGACATACCCGTGACTGCCGACCTCAGTGCGCCCGGAGTCGCGGCGATCTCAGCAATCAGGCCCGGATAATCGGCCGCGCCGATGTTCGCCGCAAAATCGAATCGCCCGACTGGAAAACGGAGATCGCTCAACGCCCCTCCGCCTCCACTAGCTGCACGCCTCTACCCAGCTAACCTCAGGGAGGCGCCCGCCGCGGATCATCGTCACCTGCTGGCCGTCCGTCTCGAAGACCAGCGCTTTTCCTGCGCTCACGCTGTCGCCCAGCACGGTGAAGTAATGCCCTTTCTCGATATATTTGTGCGGTGTCTCCTTGAGATCTTCACCATACAGCGTCTTGAGGCGCTGTTCACTATCGCCCAGCTTCGCGCCTTCGTGGGTAGTGACCGCTCCGGTGTCAACGTCAATGCGCGCAATCCTTCCGCGGACAACCATGACACTAACGCCTTCCGGTATCCCGGAACCGACGGCGGGAAAGACGTAGTCGCACTCGGGCTTCAGGTTCGGGTTCTCGCTGAGCACGCCCATGTTGACCGCCTCGCTCAGCTGCATCCCGATCTGCACCGGACCGATCCCTTCCTCGCTGAGCGCGAGCT
>JBDSRC010000023.1:0-2822 GCA_039929505.1 Gemmatimonadaceae bacterium | reverse complement strand
ACAAGCTGGTCGTGTCCGGAGGAACTCCGCGAGTTTCAGCCAGAACCGCGGTTCGCACCCAGAGAAATGCCAGCGCGATCGCGCCCATCGCGAGCAGCAACGGTCTGATCGCGATCAGCCGGTCGCGGAGCCGAAGTGTCCGCGGACTGACCGTAAGCTCGGCGGCGAGCAGCACCGCCGGCAGCACGATCGCGTGCTCCTTGGAGAGCAGTCCGAGAGCGTACAACAACGCGATGAGCGCCGCATCTTTTCCGGACAAGCTCCCGCGTAAGCGCGCCCTCAGAAAAACAGACAGCCCGAGGAGCATGAACAGCGCCGCCCACAGCTCGGCCTGACCGACCACGTTGCCAACCGATTCGACGTGCAGCGGATGCACGGCGAAGAGCGCACCGGCGAGCCATGCCCCCGGAAGCGGAAGCAGCGCCATCGTCACCCGGAAGAATGCCGCGCAAACGACGGCGTAGAGCACGATGCTGGTGAAATGGAAGGCAAGCGGACTGCCGCCGCCTGCAAACCACTGAGCGGAGAAGCCCAGCATGGTGAAGGGGCGGTACAAGTCTCCGCCCCGTTCCGGCGGCCAGTAGCTCTCTGTCAGGAACTCCCACAACGGCCAGAACGAGTGAACCGCCGGGTTGTCCTTGATGATGTAGACGTCATCGAAGGCAAAGCCATTCGTGATACTCGTCGCCGATGCAGCAATGGCGAGTACCACGAGCGAGATCACCGCCGAAGTAGCCGAACGTCTCATTCCCATACGAGGTTGCGGATTCTATCGAGGCGCAACCGTGCGCCGCGACGCCTCGACACTGTCGTTCAACGCCTTCAGCTGAAGCAGAGCGTCCTTCGAGCGTCCGATCGCGAGCCCCTGATCTATGGCTCTACGCGCTTCCGCATGCTCGCCTGAGACGATGAGGCAGCTCGCGAGGCTCAGGCGGGAGTCGGTACGCCCTGGATCCTCGGACAGCGCCCGCCGGAAGAATGTCAGCGCCACCGGGCAGTTGTTCTCTCGAGCGTAGATCTGTCCCATGTACTGCACCACGGTAAGGTCCCTCGGGTAGAGACGATATGCGATTCGGATCTCGTCGAATGCGGCTTGTTGATGATTCTGCTGAAAGAGAGCGGAACCGTATGCAAGATGTGCGGCGTAGCTCGTGGGGGCGTCGCGGACGGTCTGAGCGAAAAGAGTGATGTTGTCACGCCAGACGCGCTGGCGGAGCGCGCTGGTGACTACGCCGAGCAACAGAACGACTGCGATCGAGACCACTGCCGCCCTCGGCAGCGGCGATTGAATACGCGCCTCACCGGCCATGTGCGCCAGCGCCGCTGCCAGTCCGAGCATTACTCCTCCGCTGGCAAGGAAGAGAGTACGCTCAGCGAGAACGATTTCCGTGGGGACGAGAATATTACTGGGGATGAGGAGTCCGACCAGCACCCAAAGTGCCGCGAACGTCGCCACCGGCACGGCGCGCCGCGCCAACCACGCCAGCCACACTGTTCCAGTCACGATCGCGGCGCTCGCCAGCAGTTCAAGTGTGGGACCGGTAACGATGTCGATGCGCCGCGGAGAGTAGTCGGCGGACAGGTCAGCCGGCCACAAAAACAGCCTGACCCACTCGAGCACTACCCCAAGCATCGTCATGGCGCGAATGCTGAACGGCTGATCCACGAAGAGCAGGCTGACCTGCGCGCCAGGGCCGGACGTTGCAGTCAGGACCGTCGTCCGAGCCCAGAGGAAACCCAATCCGACAGCTGCCAGAAGGAGCGCAAGAGGGCGAACCTCCACCAGCCGCGCCCTCATCGAGTGTGAGCGCTGAATTACGGTGAGCTCCGCGGCTGCCAGCAACATTGGCAGCAGAATTCCGTGCTCCTTGGAAAGGCAGGCAAGCACGTAAAGAGCGGCGATCGAGCACATCGCCCGCGCTCGGAGCGTGCCCTGCTGTCGGGCACGCAAATAAAGCCCGAGCGCGAGGAACATGAAGAGCGCTGCCCAGAGCTCCGACTGGCCGACTACGTTGCCGACAGCTTCGACATGAAGCGGATGAACGGCGAACAGTGAGCCGGCCAGCCAGGCTGCTGGGAGCGGAAGCAGCGTCAGCACCACCCAGAAGAACGCGGCACAGGTGATCGTGTAAAGCAGAATACTGCCCAGATGAAATACGAGAGGGTTTCCACCGCCGACTGCCCACTGGATAGCGAAGCCGAGCATCGTGAATGGACGGTAGAGATCTCCGCCTCTCTCCGGTGGCCAATAGCTGCCGGCGAAGAGCTCCCACCATCGCGCGAGCGAATGCACGCTACGGTTTTCGAGAATGATGTGGATGTCATCGAAAGCGAACCCGTTGGCGACACTTGTCATCGAGGCCGCTATCGCGAGCCCGCATACTGAAATCCAGGCAAGCGAATGCCGGTCTTTCCCGATCATCACGGAAACAGGTTGTATCTCAGAATATGACCGAGGGCGGCGATGCCGTCGCGCCACGTGATCTTCTTTCCTTCCTGATACGTCCTTCCCGAATAGCCGACGGGAACCTCGAAAATGCGCGCGTTCGCCTTGGAGAGCCGCGCGGTGATCTCCGGCTCGAACCCGAAGCGCTCCGACTTTAGCGGAAGCGACCTCGCCAGCTCGCCCCGCACGGCTTTGTAGCAGCACTCCATGTCGGTGAGATTGAGGTTGCTGAACATGTTGCTGAGCATGGTCAGCAAGCCGTTGCCGACCGAGTGCCAGTAGTAGAGCACTCGGTGCGTGCCGCCGAGGAAGCGCGAGCCGAACACGGCATCCGCGCGGCCTTCGATCAGCGGGGCGAACAGCGCCGGCCAGTCGG
>JBDSRC010000022.1:0-3644 GCA_039929505.1 Gemmatimonadaceae bacterium | reverse complement strand
GAAACATTCTGTTGAGCAGAGGCCCCGCCTCGTTGCGACCCTGCTCCCACGCGGCCTTCACCTGGCCGTGTATCTGTGCTTCGCCGAGAATCATGGAATCGAGGCCGGCGGTGACAGCGAAGAGATGCGCAACCACCTCCCGATCGCGGTGGACATACACGAACCGCGAGGCGTCTTGGCCAAGGCGGTCGGAAAGGATGGCGCTCGAGTGCTCAAACGCATCGCCATTCTGTTCGACCAGATAAAGCTCGGTACGGTTGCAGGTCGAGAGGATCACCCCCTCGCGCGCGATTCCATCGGAGCGAAGCCGAGCCAACCGCGCCAACGCCTCCGCCGGACGGAACGCGAGCTTTTCCCGCACTTCGATCGGAGCGGTGGTGTGGTTCACACCGACGGCAATCAGCGCCACGCGGCCACCTTCTCAGGAAGAGCGCCGCTCTCGACGCTCTGACAGAAATCCTCGCCGATCAGCTCCGGTGCAGCGCGATGCCATGCGTCGCCGTCGGCAGCCCGCAGGCGCGACCGCATCCGGTGCAATGCTGAAAGCGCGCGTTCGTAGCGCTCATCGAAGCGTGTCGCGAGACTATCGCGGATTCGCGCGGCGGCGCCGGGAACGCCCCCGGCAGAAACAGCGATCGTGAGATCGCCACTGCGGTGAACCGCCATGCTCTGGAAATCGCCCTCATCCGGAGCGTCGGCCACGTTCACGAGCTTTCCGCGCTCGCGTGCATCGGCGGCGACCAGCGAATTCACGTCGCGCGAGCTGGTCGCCGCAATTACGACGGTAGCATCGCCCAGCGCATCAGGCGCGTAGGGGGCCCGCAGAACGGACAGACGATTCTCCGCTTCGACCTTCGCAAGCTCGGCGCTGATCTCCGGGGCAACGACGCGCACGTCGGCGCCAGCCTCGAGAAGGGCCAGCGCTTTCCTGGTACCGACGGCGCCGCCTCCAACTACCAGCGCTCGCACGCGGTGCCCGTTCAATGCGATCGGGTACGCACTCACAGAAACCGTCCCCCCGCACTCCAGGCCGCGCGGAACACGACATACAGTGCCAGTACGCTCGCGAAGCTAACCGCCGAAAGCACGGCCGCGCGGCGTGCCTGGAGTCCGCGAAGGAGGCGTCCAAAAGCCAGTACCGAGATTCCGATCCACGCGCTCATTCCCCAGATGATCTGGGGCACCACCAGGGCGCGGTACTGGAACGAATAGGCGGCGGCGAGGGCGACCCCGAGCGTGAGCGCCAGAAACCCGGCGATCGCCGCAAGATGATTCACCCGGTCGAGCGTCTCGAGTGGCGGAAAGAAACGGTAGATGGGGCCGAAGTGCCCGGATTTGAGCTCGCGTCGTGCGACGAGGTACATCGTTCCGGCGGCTGCTGCCGTCGCGTATGCAGCCATCCCGGCGAAGCTCAGAACGATATGCAGGGTGAGCCACACGGCGCGGGCGCCCTGTGGCTCGAGGAGAGGAACCAACCCGAACAGATTGCCCGCCATAGTCACCAAGGCGGTCAACGGCGCGGCAATGAGCGCCAGACTGACCTCACGCGCCAGTATCTCGACGATGACGAGCGCAACGGCCAATACGAGCCCGGCGAAGGAGAGCGCGGGACCGAGGCCGGTGAGGGACGCGGCTCCCGCTTCGCGGCTCAGGCCGATGAGCGCCGTCGCATGGGCCACGATGCCGGCCAGCAGCGCGATTACGACGCCAGTGACCGGCGCCTTGACGCGCCGGGCGAATGGGAGGGCGGCAATGGCCGCCGCGCCCAGATAAAGCGTGATGGCTACGAAGTGGGCGATCGCTATCATCTGATCGCCCTAATTTAACCGCTTGCGGCGGCCCGGCAGTTAGCGCGCGGCTACTGCCTGAGGAGCGGCATACGCGTGAACCCTGCCCGTTTAGTGCGACTTCCCGGTCATACGGACCGGCATTCCCTCACGGATGGTCGGCTGTGCGTGGCTGACGATGATCGCCGTCGCCGCGTATGGCGTGATTCTAACGACCTGAGCCGTTCCAGCGCTCACAGGCGGAGCCGCCGTCTCGTCGCGCCGGCCGATCGCGTTGTCGATGAACATGAATTCATCGCCGATCTGAACGCCACTCCGCGCGCTCGGAGAGATGACTACGTAGTGCCCGATCGATGGGAGCACCGGCTTGTTGTGGACGTATAGAACCTTGCCCGGAGTTCCACCCGCAATCGGACTGGTGCCCGGTCCAGGCAGAATGACGTCGGAGAACGGGATCAGACCCTGCTGAAGCCTGATCTCGCCGTACTGGCGGACGATACGGACCTGAGCCGGTTGTCCCGCCGTAATCGACTCGACGCGAACGATGCCGGTCGGCACGAGAACCTGTCCGACGTTGGCGATCTCATCGCCCATGACGTAGGTGAGGTATCTGTCACCGGCGCGCGGGACGAGCCCACGCGGAAGGTCAACATAAAGACGGTCATTGAGCTGGAAGCGCCCTTCCAGGCTCGTCGACTGAATTCCCAGCCGGTCAACGCTGGCGACGAGTCTGCCCGCGCCGGATGGTCCGCCGCGACGCTCCATGTAGGGAGCAGCTTCAACTTCACCACGCCGCACGCCCGAAGTACGGGTGCGTCCAATAACGGTTGCTCCCATCTCTGCCGCTGCGCGGCTGAGAGGAGAAGCGAAAATCGTGAGATCGCTCGCCGCTGACGGCTGGGTTACGACCGGAGCGGGGCGGGTAACGATATGAGCAACGACATTTCCAGCGCTGTCGGCGCGGGCGAATGCGTCGGGTCTCACCTGGTCGCCCCAGATGCGAATGACCTCACCCGGATAAATCCAATGCGGATTCTCGACTACGTCCGTGTTGCGGCGGAAGATTTCCGGCCAGCGGAACGGGTCCTTCAGGTAGTGCTGGGCGAGATCCCAAAGGGTGTCGCCCTTCTTTACGGTGTGGGTTACTTCCTTGGCGGTGTCGGCCAGGGCAACCGCCGAATCGGCTCGGGCGGTATCGGGAACAGTGATGACCTGCGCGAAAGCAGCTCTCGTTGAAACGAGCGACAGGGCGATGATTGCGCCCAGAATGGCGGTTCGCGCCGTGGTCTTCGAGATTGCGAAAACATTACCAGTCACACGTGCTCCCGTAGCTTGACGGATGGGTAGGACTCCGCCTTGGGCGGGTCAACCTACTTGACGGGGGGAACGAGGTTAAGGTCACGAGGCGAAGGTCTGGGGGTGGCCGCCGGGTCCGGCCCGGGGGCTGACGGGAACCAAGTTTTGAGTGATCAGTTAGTCAGTTCAAGTGAACAGTGCCAGCGCTCGCAACGACAGTCTCAACAACACCACTGATAACTGAACTGGCTAACTACAACTGGACCACTGTCGACTCCTGACTTGGATCCCCCATAAGACTTCCTGGTGGGCAGTGTTGAGTTAGGAGTTCCGCGGGGGGAAAAAAGAGGCGGCCCGCAAGGGCCGCCTCTTTCGCCAGTTGCACTTCTAGAATGGGAGATCGTCGTCCGCATCTTCCAGCGCACCGGGGAAATCCTCGAAATCAGCCCCCGCCCCAGCCCCGCTGGCTGCGCCCGACTTGGCACCCGCCGCCGCGGGTGCTCGGCTCCGTCCGGCTGATTCGCCCTGGAAGTCGCCGCCGCCTTCTCCGCGCCCGCCGCC
>JBDSRC010000021.1:0-5076 GCA_039929505.1 Gemmatimonadaceae bacterium | reverse complement strand
CATCGGCGTCGTGGCTTAACCTGGTAGAACGATTTTTCAGCGAGCTCACCGAGCGCCGCTTGCGCCGCCTGGCAGTCAACAGCGTCGATGAACTCGTCAACGCGATCACCCGCTATATCAACCGCCGGAACGAAAACCCCACTCCCTTCGTCTGGACTGCCACCGTCAGGCAGATCATGAAGAAGGTCAACAAAGCCAATGAAACTTTGGCGACACTACACTAGCTTCAGCGCATCATCGGGATGGGTCTCGCTGCCCTTTTCGAGTTCGTGAATGCTATGCAGGCTAACGGCAACTGCAATGCGTCCTTCCTCAGCGGCGGCTAGTATCTCTTTCATCGCCTGAAAAGCATGACTTGCGGGAGTCATCGCGTCGATCACGCAATTCGTGTCTAGTGCGACGAGACGTTGAGTCGGCGAGCGCACGAGCATTGCACACCCTGGGCATCTACATTTGAAGCGATTCGACTGCTACCCTACTGAACGGAACCGCAAAGAGAAGTGAAGGAATATCGTGGAGTGGATTCGATTCGCCCCTCTTGAAGATCTGACTGCCGCAGGTGGCCATAAGTGCTCACATTGGGGACTAGAGACCTAGCGCTCTTCCTTCCGGCTATTCGCCCATTGCCACGTCAGTCCGAGCAACGCCACGACCACAAGCACCGTGAATATCGGTACTACTGGCCTCATAGCTTGGCGCTGTCGAGCAAAGTCTTGCATGTCTCTGGCGGTCTCATTCTGAAGTCGCTCAACCTCATCGAGGGCTTTGGTGACCGCTGTGACCGTGAGTATGGGGTCCAAGACGTTCCAGTGGTCCGTCGAGTCGGACGAGAGAGGGAGCCTACCCGCTCTATTGAGGGCGATCTTTTCCGCTGCCATGTTGCCAGCGATGTCTGCATTCCGCTGCGCTTCCCATGAGTGGAGCGCCCACCATGCTCCGAGAACAAGCGCCAGTCCGCTGAGCCACGCAGTCCCGAGCTGTCCGGTGGACAACGGTGATAACCTCATTCTTTTCTCCGATAGTTTCAGGTGTCGAGCGATTCGTCCCAATCGGAACCCATAACCCACGCGAGCGCCGACATCCTTCCGCTGAGCATTCCCCACTCGAAATCATCCCACCCTAGATTTTCACGTCCGTACTTCTTCTCGATTCTCGCCGCTCCTTTCTTCGCACGTTCGAGGACAGGTTTCTGCGCTTCAGTGAGGGTCGTTTCACCGGTGCGGATTCGATAGAGCCAGTTCTGGTGCCTGTTCCACCAGACCTTATCCCATAGCTCTTTGTATTCCTTCTGAATCTCCGGGGCTGATAAGAAGATTCCAGGTTATTCTGTCGGCGAACTCAATGATGACGATATTCTTGAGTTCCTGGCTTCAGTGAATGTTTTTTGGAAGCCAGATGATCCTAGATTGAAATCATTCAAATCGGCCGTCGTGCGAACTCTTCTCTCGTTCATAGGGATTAAAGAATCCATCGATCTCGCGGATGACGCCGACTAAGCAAGCATCCGAGAGTCTTAGCAGTTCAGCAGATCGGCCTAAACTATACCCTGCAAAAACAACGGCCGCGCGGTCCGACTGAATGTAAACCACCCTAAACACTCATACCTCCAATGACTAAACCAGATTTGGCAAAGTTGTTCGGGAAAGTTCAGTTCGTGGAATCCAACCCCGACTACAAAGTTAAAATTGTCGAAAACTGGCCGGACCTCAAAGTTAAAGTTGTCGAGAACTGGCCAGATGCTGTTGGGAAATGGCAAGTCGTGGATAGCTCACCTGACTTCAAGGTTCAACTGGTACAAGATTGGCCGGATTTCACGATACAGTATGTAGAGAACTGGCCCGGACTGCCGTGAGTCGGCAGAGTCTGCGACGCTAAAATGACCAGGCCAAATCTCTTTGATTTCGCGACTTCCGAACTCTCGCAGGATGCGATGCTGTGTTGGCTAGCTGCGTGGGCGTCGCCTGAAGCGTGTGCGGAAGACCAACGGCTATCACGCGCTCGGCGTCCAGTTCGTTGAAGCATTATTCCGGGCCGATGGCCGATCAGCACCGGAGATTCTCTCTCTAGTAGTGGAGCGACAGAAGAAGAGCATCGATGTCCTCCTCATCATCAACGAGCGGTTGGCGGTCTGCATCGAGGACAAGGCTGGAAGCATCGAGCACTCCGGCCAACTCGCGCGTTACTTCGAGAGTTTGACTCGCCGCTTCACCGCCGCCGACATCGTTCGCGTTTATGTGCAGACCTTCGAGCAGGGCACCTATGAGGCAGTCAGGGGTGCGGGGTACGCGCTCGTGTCGAGGAAAGAATTAATTGCCATCCTGAAGCCTTACGCTCTGTCTCCAGAGCCCAATGACATCGCGCGTGACTTCTACTCTCGACTAACGAGCATCGATCACGACGTGGAGTCCTATAGGCATCAACCCGTCTCTACGAAATGGTCCCCGCTCGCGTGGCAAGGATTCTTCTGCGCGCTCCAGCTCCGGCTTCCTGGCGGCATGTGGGGCTACGTTCCCAACCGCGCGGGCGGTTTCCAGGGGTACTGGTGGTATTGGAAGAAGGCTCAGGGCTGTGAACAATATCTACAGCTTGAAGAGGAGACACTCTGCTTTAAGATCTCGGTAAATCAACCGGAAACTCGCGCCGAGCTTCGGAATGCGTGGCCCGCGCGGCTAATTGAGGCGGGCCGCGCGGAAGCACTGGATGTAACTCGACCGCGACGCCTAAGGTCTGGGCAAGCAATGACCGTGGCCGTGCTAGCCGCCGATTACCGTGCGACGGATAACGCCGGACTTATCGACATGGAAGCCACGGTCGCCCGACTCCGAAAGGCCGAAACGGTTCTTGATCGTGCGTCTGCGAACAACGCCTAGCTCGGCTGTGGCAGCGGACGGACTCGGCAAGCCGAACCGTTGTCACATTTCCCGGCGTTACACACCCCGCTCCAGCCCAATGTGGGAAACCACTGGCCTGATTTCTTTGTGACGTCCTAACTCATTGTCCCACAACGACTTCGGATTAGAGTCTCACCTTGCTCTCGATTGCGTTTCCAGGTTAGATTGAATGTCTGCAGGAGATACAATTCCGCCCGAGTCGCGTCACTGGAATGTGTTGGATTTCTTCAAATCACGCCGGCGCTCGCGGCTGCGTGCTCAGCCAGCGCCTCCTGCTTGGCGTCAGATCCTCGAGCGCAATCTCCCGATCTTCAGCCGCCTCTCGGCGGATGATCAGGCCGAGCTGCTGGGTCACACCCAGGTATTTCTGGCGGAAAAGCACTTCGAGGGATGTGACGGGCTTGAGCTAAGGGACGAGATCCGGGTGACCATCGCGGGCCAGGCGTGTCTGCTCCTGCTGCATCGTGAGACAGATTATTACCCGGAATTGATTTCCATACTCGTGTATCCGTCAGGCTATACGGCGAGAGAGGACCGTCACGTTGGCGGCGGCATTTGGGAAGAGGGCGGCGAGGACCGGCTCGGTCACACGGGCAGACGACTCGGCGCACTGGTGCTGGCGTGGGATGCGGTGCGTCATGGTGCTGCCGCGCCGACCGACGGCGAGAATCTCGTCCTCCACGAATTCGCGCACCAGCTTGATTACGCGAATCAGAGCAGCGACGGTACGCCGGCATTGGAGACGCACGGCGATTACCTGGCGTGGGCGCGCGTGATGAGCGCCGAGTTCAATGCACTGCGTGATGCTTCGGACGCGGGTGAGCCGACGGTCATCGACGATTACGGCGCGACGAATCCGGCGGAGTTCTTTGCCGTGATTACCGAAGTCTTTTTCGAGCGGCCGCGCGCGCTTCGGAAAAAGCATCCCGCGCTGTTCGCGCAGCTCCAACGATTTTATCGGCAGGATCCGACGATTTATTCCGCCGAGCCGGTGACGGCGGCGTAACGGCGACGGAGTAGTCAGCGACGCTAAATCATTATTGAAGTGATGTACAGCGACCACGACAACCAGTCGATCCTGGTCGTGGACGAGTCAGCCCGAGGATAATTTGGATAACCGTTACAGCGAGTTTTACAGCTACTGGGTTCTTGGCTTGCCCAGCAAGCACCATCAAGAAGTCTGTACTCGACGTGCTTGATGGGGGAGGCCGCGCTTCTCGCGAGGCAAATGAAGTACGGCATTCATGTTCGGCCTCAAGATCTATGACCCACCCCGTAGCCGGCGTGATGCAGTCTCGCCGATCAGTCCGAGAGCCATAAGCGCGAATAGCCACATTGTCCAATCCAATGGACTTCCCGAAAGGTTAGCCATTGCTCTTGGGGGGGTGCTTTGCCCGACCGCGGCAGCGAACCAAATCAATGGCGCCTCATCAGTCGCGGTAGTGGTAGGAGGACGTGAAACCGGGGGCGCGTACGCGATGCTCCTCACCGCGTCCGTCCACCACGCTCGGTGATCGGGAACAGCTTCGTCCCCGCCGCCCATTCGCCAGCGCCACGTTTCGTCGAAGCCAAGCTGGAGCACTCGGCCGAAGCCGATGCGCCTGGCCGCCATTGTCACGCTCCCCGCATGTGTCTCCAGCGAGACCGCATCCCCGCGTAGCAAGATGATTGGCGCGAACGGGAGCGTGGCGAGTGTGATGGATCCCGGCGCCTGAATCGGGCGAGCCGCGGCGCTGGCGCGGCCGACAGATCCTGCACGGAGGGCGGAGAGCGCATCGGTTGATGCCGACCCGGGAGTCAGGACGACGCCGCCTCCGGTCCGTGCAAACTCGATGAGTCGATTCGCGTACGGCAACGCGGTGGCATCGAGCGCTATTGCCGCGGAGTACCGCGAGGTGTCGACCGCCGCAGCCGAGCCCTGGGTGACATCGACGCCCGGCGCAACGCGAATGAAAGCGTCAACCTTCCAACCGTCTTCTTCAAGCGCGGCGACGACGAACTTCGATTCCCACCCGGCGCTGCCGATCACCAAGACTCTTTTCAGCGAGACTGAATCGCGTTGCACGGTGGAAGCGGTCGAGGGGCCGATGCCTGCAGTCAGTGCACCCGCGGCCGAGCCGAGCTCGAGCGTGACGCCGGCAAGTTGTGACTGCACGGTATCGATCGGACCCACGTCATCGCTCAC
>JBDSRC010000020.1:0-2565 GCA_039929505.1 Gemmatimonadaceae bacterium | reverse complement strand
CATCCTCACCCACGCCACAGCCCTCGCTTCGACGCTGGCGCTGCTGATCTTTGCCGGTCCGGTGATCAGACCTTTTGCGTGGGTGATGTCGTTCGGAATCTTCGTCGGCACATTCAGCTCCATTTACGTGGCGGCGCCAGTCCTTCTCTGGATCGAGCGCAAATGGCCTCGCAAGGCGGGCACACGCAATTCATCGACAGTCACGCCCACCTCGCGGACCCAGCGTTCGACGGCGACCGCGACGCGGTAATCTCGCGCGCCCGCTCTTCGGGCGCCGAGGCCATTGTCTGCATTGGTGAGTCGCTCGGCGCGGCAGAAACTGCCGCGTCGCTCGCCGCCGGGCATCCAGGCTTCGTCGTGAGCACAGCGGGCATTCATCCCCACGACGCGGCCGGCTTCGACGCGTCCCGCGATCTCCCGCTTCTGAGAGAGCATCTCCACGGCGGGGCTGTCGCGGTCGGCGAGTGCGGTCTCGACTACCACTACGAGAATTCGCCACGTGACGCGCAGCTCCGTGCCTTCCGCGCGCAGGTCGCCCTCGGTGCCGAGGAAAAGCGCCCGCTCGTAGTGCACACGCGCGACGCGGAGGATGACACCCGGGGGATCGTGACCGAAGCGGCCGAGGCGGGAGTGAGGGGAGTCCTGCATTGCTACACCGGCTCGCACTCGCTGGCAGAGCACGCGCTCGCCGCCGGATGGTATGTCTCGTTCAGCGGAATCGTGACGTTCAGGAAATGGACAGACGTGGACCTGCTGCGACTCGTTCCGACCGACCGGCTGCTGGTGGAATCCGATTCGCCGTACCTGGCACCGGTGCCATTCCGCGGCAAGCGAAATGAGCCAGCCTGGGTTGCGCACACTCTTGCCAGGGTTGCCGCCGCGCGCGGGACGGACCCCGACGAGCTCGGCCGAGCGACCGCAGAAAACACCCGAAGGTTGTTCGGTCTGGCACCGGGTGCCGCACCGTGAGTAACATTCGCGATCTACGACCGACCCCGCGCCCTTCGGCGCGCTCCCGGAGCCCAGAATGACATTGCGGCAAATCAGCACGGACAAAGCACCTTCTGCGATCGGACCGTATTCGCAGGCGGTGATCGCCAACGGATTTCTCTTTACGGCCGGACAGATTGCCCTCGACCCGGCTACCGGCCAGATCGTCGGCGGCGGAATCGTCGAGCAGACCGAGCGAGTGATGGAGAACCTGCAGGCTGTCCTCACCGCGGCGGGTGTAACGTGGCAGGACGTCGTAAAGACGACGGTTTACCTGCACGACCTTTCGCACTTTCCGACCGTCAACGAGATCTATGGAAAGTGGCTCGGTGATGCGCGTCCGGCCCGGTCGACGGTGCAGGTGCCCGGTCTCCCGCGCGGAGCGCTGGTCGAGATCGACGCGATTGCAGTCGTCGCGGCGAAATAGGCTCACACAGCGGTGAGCACGTCGAAGACGCGCGAGGAGCTCTTTCGCCTGACCGCATTTGCGCGGTGCGCGGGTTGAGCTTCCAAAATGGGTCCGGGTGACCTGTCCCGCGCGCTGGCCGCGCTTCCATCGAAGAGCGATCCCCGTCTTCTCGTCGGCAGGGAGACGTTCGACGACGCCGGTGTCTTCAAGGTGTCCGACGATCTCGCTCTCGTGCAAACGGTGGACTTCTTTGCGCCGATAGTCGACGATCCGTTTGACTTCGGCCAGATCGCGGCTGCCAACGCCTTGTCGGATGTGTACGCGATGGGTGGGCAGCCCCTGACCGCGCTCAACATCGTGGCGTTCCCCACCGCCGATCTCCCGCTCGAAATCCTCACCGAGATCCTGCGGGGTGGGCAGGAAAAAGTGCACGAGGCAGGTGCTCTGATCGTCGGCGGCCATACAGTGATCGATACCGAGCTCAAGTACGGGCTCGCGGTCACCGGGCGCGCGCATCCGGATTTCCTCCTGACCAATGCCGGAGCCAGGCCCGGAGACCAGCTGGTTCTGACCAAGCCGATCGGCAACGGCATCCTGGCGACGGCAGCCAAGCGCGGACAGCTATCGGCCGAAGCACAGCGTCCAATGCTGGATGCAATGAAAGCACTCAATGGCGCGGCGAGCCGGGCGGCGTTGGCGGTCGGTGCACGGTGCGCGACCGACATCACAGGATTTGGATTGCTCGGTCACCTTTCGCACATAGCGCGCGGGAGCAATGTCGGGGTCCGACTTCGTCTCGATGCGATTCCGCTACTGGCCGGGGTGCGTGAGGCGGTGAGAGCAGGCGCCGTGACTGATGGCTCCAAGCGGAACGGCGAGTATCTGAAGGCGCTCGTGAGATGGGAGGCCGGGGGCGATGAAGACCGCGCAATCCTTACCGATCCGCAAACGTCCGGCGGCCTCGTCGTCTGCGTGCAACGCTCGAGGACGAGTGACTATCTTTCGCGAGTAAATGGAGCCGTTGTCATCGGAGAAGTGATCGAACGGGGAGATATTGCGATCGAAGTTCTTTGAGCGTGGGGGTGGATGGGGCCTGGTGGCTTCCGTGATCTTCAAAATCACTGTGACCCTACTGAGTAGGGTCGGGTGGGTTCGATTCCCACACT
>JBDSRC010000019.1:0-3108 GCA_039929505.1 Gemmatimonadaceae bacterium | reverse complement strand
GCTCGATGTAGCGCATGTGGCCCGCCAGCTTGCCGAACTCTCCGTAACGCCGGAGCTTCGCCAGGTTGAGCCAGCGCGAGGGATACCAGGTCAGATAGAACGGCGTGGCGTTGACCATCGCCGAGAGCTTTTCCTTCATCGTCGATTCTGGATTGACGATGTTGAAGGCGAGCTTGAAGTGGTAATCGACCGCTTCGCGCGCGATGAACAAGCGCATTATCTCCGACGATCCCTCGAAGATGAGATTGATGCGAAAATCGCGCATCGCTCTCTCCACTGGGATGGCAGGCTCCCCGCGCCGGGCGAGCGATTCCGCCATCTCGTACCCGCGCCCGCCGCGGATCTGGAGCGTATCGTCGAGAATCCGCCAACCCGCTTCCGTGTTGTACAGTTTCGCGATCGCCGCTTCGAGCCGGATGTCGTAGTCGCCCTTCTCGTACAGCGCCGTGGAGAGCTCGCCGACCGCCTCCATCGCAAACGTGTACGCGGTCATCCGCGCCAGCTTCTGCGCCACCGCTTCGTGCTTTCCGATCGGCTGTCCCCACTGCACACGCTCGTTCGCCCACTTCCGCGTGATCGAGACCATTTGCTTGCCGACGCCCGCGCACCCGACGGGAATGGTGAGTCGGCCCGTATTCAGCGTGATCAGCGCGAGCTTGAGTCCCTTGCCCTCGTCCCACAGGATGTTCTCGCGCGGGACCCGGACATTGGTGAAGCGGATCACCCCGTTCTCGATCGCCTTGAGCCCCATGAACCGGAGCCGGTGCACGACCTCCACCCCCGGCATCGACGCCTCGACGATGAAAGCGGTGATCTGCTTCACCGATTTTCCCTTCACGACCTTCTCCGGCGTCCTCGCCATCACCACGAACAGCTCGGCGCGCGTTCCGTTGGTGCACCACAGCTTCTCACCGTTGATGATGAAGCTTCGCCCGTCCTCCGAGGGAGTCGCCGTACACCGCATATTGGCGGGATCGGAACCGGCATCCACTTCGGTAAGCGCAAACGCCGAGATCGCACCCTTCGCCAGGCGCGGGAAATACTTCAGCTTCTGCGCGTCGGTTCCAAACAGCTTGAGCGGCTGCGGAACTCCGATGGATTGGCTGGCCGAGAGCAGCGCAGTGAGCGATCCGTCCTTTGACGTCACGAGCTCGATCGCGCGCACGTAGCTCATCTGCGATAGCCCGAGCCCGCCGTACTCTTTCGGAATCTTGATTCCGAAAGCACCCATGTCACGCAGCTCCTGTACGTCGCGCTCAGGGATCTCGCCGGTGCGATCGATCTCCTCGGATTCCACGCGCTCCATGAACTTCCGCAGCTTGTCCATGAAAGGCTTTGCGCGCGCTTCCTCAGCCGGATCGGCGGGAGGGTGCGGATGAATCAGATCGAGGCGGAAGCGACCGAGGAACAGCTCGCGGACGAAGCTCGGATGCGCCCACTCGGTCTCGCGCGCGCTTTCGGCAACATCGCGCGCCTCTTTTTCGCTCGCCGTTCCGGTAGATGTGTCGCTCATACGCGCCTGAGGAGTATCACTAGTCCAATAATAGAGATCGCCGCAAACGAAAACCACTGCACGGCGTAGCTGCGATGCCGTCCTTCATCGAGCGCAGCCGGCGGCACCCGGGGCGGAACGTTTGGTGCAGGCGCGACGCCGAGGCCCGGCGCGCGAGAGGGAGTCGAGTCGGAGAGCACGACGTAGTAGTTGGCGATTGGGTAAGGCAGGAGCTTCGCGATCGCCGCCCGCTCGAGCCGGCGAAACGCCCGTGGCCGTTCCGGGTTTCGCGGTGCGAACACGCCAGCGGTTGGGAACGTCTCGACGAAACCAATGCCGGTGAGGGAATCCGCTTCGCGCCACGGCCGCGTGTCCACCGTCATCCCGTCCGGCGCGTAGACCCAGCCGCGATTCACCAGCACCGCGGTGTCGGTTCCCGCGCGGAGGAGCGGCGTGAGAATATTTACGCCGGGTGAGCCGCCCCGGCCGCGCAGGGTGTGGACGATATCATTCTCGAAATCGAATCTTCCGCGCAGTCGGACTCGCCGGAACCGCGCAACGGCGGTATCAGCAGGCAGCGAATCGAGAGAGATCTCAGGTGCGAAGCGTCGCGAAGCCAGAAGCGAATTTTGCTGCTGGCGTGACTCCAGTCGTCTGAGCTGCCAAAATCCAAACCCGATGAAGGTCGCTGCCGCGGTGATGGCCACGATACTCAGCACCCACTTACGCAGATTCACCTGCCAGGCTCTGCTCTTACCTACTCGCAGTCGATCAAACGAAGCCCATGATGTCCGCACCGAGCTCCGCCAGCGAAAGGAGCGCAGCAATCGTTCGAATCAGGTGTAGCCGCCCCCACTTCTTGAGCAGCACGTCGGTGTCAGGCGTTGCGGAAGTTCTCGCCGGATCGAGAAGCTGCCTGTTCACCGGCATTACCACCACGAGGGTCCACACCATCACGATGGCGAGAAGGATCCCGGCCACGAGTACGGACACTCCTCGTCCAACCGAATACGCGGCGATAGCGGATGACACCCCCACGGAGACGAGCACGATCTGGAGAATCCCCGCCCGCCTGAAGCTGAAACGCCACTCTGCCAGAGCTACCTCCGGTGCGGAGGCAAGCCGTGCCGGCTGTTCTACTACACTGATATAGAGCGCGACCCCGGCAAACAGCCCGGTAAAAATGAACGACACTATCTCAAAGAACATCTGTCACTCCTCGAATTAGCCGCCGCTCGGGAGCGGGGCGCCAGACGCTGGCGCAGCGGCAATTACCTTCTCGGACATCGCTTTCGCCGGGAACCCGTTCTCCCCACGCATCGTTAGCATCGCTGAATCTCCTCGAGTCCGAAAGAGGAAGGAAGGAACTAAATATGGTGATCCGGGCAGTTACACGACTTGACACCGACCTGTTACAGCAGCCGATTGAACGTCATGGCGGCGGAGATCCATATCGGCACCCAGGGCTGGAACTACGACGCCTGGCTGGGGCCGTTTTATCCCCACGGTACCAGGCCGTCGGACTTTCTTACCGTCTACGCCCGCGCTTTCCATTCGGTAGAGGTCGACTCGACGTTCTATGCCTCGCCCCCCGCCGCAACTTTGCGCGGCTGGAT
>JBDSRC010000018.1:0-3841 GCA_039929505.1 Gemmatimonadaceae bacterium | reverse complement strand
GCTGCGCAGAAATCCGTAGCCCTCCGGGAGGATCTCGAGCACGCCGTCGCCGTGGAGCATGATGTCGGTCTCGAGCAGGTTCTGCTCGATCTGGAAAATCAGATCCTGCTTTCCGAGTCCGGTAGAGCCGTCGATCCTGAGACCGTCGGCCATCTCCTGAAGCTCGGCAACTGATTTTCTTTTCAGCTCTGCGATGTCCACGCGATCTTGCTGGAGGAGGACAGGATGGTCAGCGGGGGGTTATTGCGAGGATCGGGACTTGTGGCGCACTGAGCCCGGGGTGAGCCCAGAAGAGTATTGCGCGAAAAAATGGGAGGGAGTGTCGCTGCTACGCCGAAGCTAATTGTGGCGATATGAGGGGTCAAGGCTGGCCCAACTGCGGACTGCGGACTGCGGACTGAGAAGAAATTGCGAACTGCGAACGAACTGCGAGCTGCGGACTGCGGACTGATGCGGATTGCGGACTGGGCGCTTTCGAAATGAATTTGCTCTGGTGTGGGCTTTTGGGTTCTGGGCTGAGTCGGATAGGGCGCAATCTTTGAGCGTGTCTCACTTTGAAGAGCTTGATGGTTCGAAGGGTGGTCGTGATCCCTTGTCGCGAATGCGCGCGTATCGGCTGGCGACGGAGCTGCTGGCTGATGCGTGGAACGACGCCGAAGGGCTCCGTCAGCACCGCGTGACAGAGAAGGTTGCTGCCCAGCTGTACAGCGCGGTCGGCTCGATCGCAGCAAATCTCGGGGAGGGCTATTCGCGCAGCTCCGGCCGCGACCGCGCTCGGATCTTCGAGTATGCGCTGGGATCTGTGCGGGAGAGCATGACCTGGTACCGATCAGGAGAGCCCGTTCTGGGTGCCGAAGTCGCACGCGCACGGCACGACAAGCTGGAAGAAATCCGACGATTGCTGCTGGCGATCATCCCCCGCGAGCGCCATCGCCTAATCAGACCGGCCAAAGTGTGAGAACGCGTCAGATCTCGCACCCGCGACTATCACTTCGCACTTTGTGTGGAGTCCGCAGTCCGCAGTCCGCAGTAAGAGTCCGCAGTCCGCAGTCCGCAGTCCGCAAGAGTCCGCAGTCCGCAAGAGTCCGCAGTTCGTCCGCAGTCCGCAGTTTGTTTTCCAGTCCGCAGTCCGTAGTCCGCAGTCCGCAGCCTAGAAGCTGATGTACCTCAACGGATTGTCCTTGATATCCTTGATCAGTGAATCCATGAGCACCCGCCGCCGTGCGAGCTCGAGTGTGAGGCTGCTGTCAGCTCCACCGAACTTCGACCGCGCGCGAAGGCTGTCCAGCTCGGCGCTCAAACCCATCGCGGTCTTCATGAGCGTAGTGTCACGCCGGAATCGCCCAATGCTCCCTCCGCCGGTGGAGGCGAGTGTCTTTAGCGAGTCGACCGCCGCCATGACGCGGGATGCCCGCTCGGTCAGGTTGCCGTTCATCAGGCGGCCAAGCGTTCCGCCGCTGCCCGACACTTTGGAATTGATGCGCGACATCCCGCCCGCGACGTCCGCCATCGGCGCCATGCCGCGCGTGCGGAAGTTCCCGATCGTCCCGACGGGGCGCGACATCTTTGTGGTCAGACCTGAGAGTTCGGTCATCAGCCCGCGAATTTCCGGCATGGCGTCGCCGACTTGTCCCGCGACATCGAGCGCCCGCGCCTTGAGGCGGGAGCGGATGGTATCACCGTCACGAAGCCCCGGTGAGTCACGGGAGCCGATGGCGACGTAAACCACGGGAATGCCCAGCAGGCTGCCCCCGGCGCGGACCTGCGCCCACGAATCCCGGCGCACGTTTTCCAGGTCCGCGACCAGGAATTCGGTGGTGATCAGCAGGCGATCGAGGGTGTCTGCCGTGGGAACCCTGAACGACACGCTCTTCACGGTCCCCGAACGCTTCCCGGCCAGCCACACCTCGGTGCCAGGCAACACCCCCGTAGCGTCGTCAGAGAGCACGTAGAGCGTTACTTTCCTGCCGTGCAGCGCACCCACGCGCGCGAACATAACCGTCGCGAGGACCAGTGCAACGATCACCACTGCGGAGATGATCCCTCCGCGCAAGTCCGTCCAGCTAAGATTGCGGGGCATTCAGCGTGAATATAAACGTGCGGTGGGATGACCGCGTATTTTATGGCACTTAGATGACCACCACGCACGAAGCGGCCTCATGCTGATCGGAGTCCCGCGCGAGATCGCGCCAGGTGAGCGGCGAGTGGCGCTGGTGCCCGATGTAGTGCAGCCACTGACCCGCGCCGGCCATCAGGTCGTCGTCGAGCGCGGCGCCGGACTTCCCGCCGGCTTCACGGATGAAGCCTACCGAAGCGCCGGCTGCGACCTCTCCGACACCGCCGCGGAAGTCTACCGCACCGCCGCGTTGCTGCTGAAGCTGCAGCGGCCCCTCACCGATTCCCCGGCCGGCAATCCGGAGCTCGACATGCTGAAGCCCGGCTCCGCCCTCATCGGGCTTCTCCAACCATCGGGCGATCCGGAAATATTCGCCCAGCTCGCCGAAAGAAACATCACCGCGTTCAGCATGGAGCTCGTGCCACGGACGACACGGGCCCAGATGATGGATGCGCTGTCGTCCCAGAGCACCGTTGCCGGCTACAAGGCAGTCCTCATCGCCGCAAACGCCCTGCAGAAGTTCTTCCCGATGCTCATGACCGCGGCGGGGACGGTTCGGCCAGCCAAAGTCCTCGTGATCGGCGCGGGCGTCGCCGGCCTCCAGGCCATTGCCACCGCTCGGCGAATTGGCGCCGTGGTCGAAGCGTTCGACACACGCCCCGTGGTGAAAGAGCAAGTTCAGAGTCTCGGCGCAACGTTCGTCGAGCTCGACGTGCACGCCGCGGAAGCGCAGGACGCGGGTGGATACGCGAAAGAGCTGAGCGAAGACCACATAGGAAGAGAGAAGGAGCTGATCCACCAGCACGCCGCGATCGCGGACGTCATCATCACCACCGCTCTGGTACCGGGGAAACGCGCACCGCGCCTGATCGACGCCCGGACCGTGGCGGCGATGCGTCCAGGCTCGGTGATCGTCGACCTCGCGGGCGAGCAGGGCGGGAACTGCGAGCTGAGCGTCGCCGGCGAAACGGTCGTCGAGCACGGCGTCACCATCATCGCGCCGCTCCATATCTCGAGCGACCTCGCGTTTCACGCCAGCCAGATGTACGCCAAGAACGTCACCGCGCTCGTGACTCTACTCGCCCCGAAGGGGGAGCTAAATCTTAATTTCACCGATGACATAATCACCGCCGTGTGCGTGACGGCAGGCGGCAAAGTTCGACACGGACCGACGCTCGAGCGCCTTGGACGGTCCGGCAACAATCTCGCGGAGGCTGCCAGGTGAGTCAGGAGGTCGTGCTCGGAATCTATGTCTTCATCATGGCGATCTTCGTCGGGTTCGAGGTCATCGCCCGCGTACCATCGGTGCTGCATACGCCCCTCATGTCAGGGACGAACGCGATTCACGGGATCGTCGTGCTCGGCGCGATGCTCGTCGCCGGATCGGCCGACACGCCCCTCGTCCACGCCCTCGGCTTCATCGCGGTGGTGTTCGGTGCCGCGAACGTATTCGGCGGATTCGTCGTCACCGACCGGATGCTCGAGATGTTCAAGAAGCGCGACGTGGCCAAGGAAGCGGAAGAGAAAAAGAATGGGTGACCTCCGCGAATCGGTGATCGCGGTCACCTACATCGTCGCCGCGGTGCTGTTCATCTTCGGGCTGAAGCAGCTCAGCTCGCCGTCGACCGCGCGCGCGGGCAACCGCCTCGCCGCGATGGGAATGACGCTCGCGCTCGGAGTGACGCTTCTCGACCGGCAGATTCTCTCATTCTGGTCGATCGCGCT
>JBDSRC010000017.1:0-4870 GCA_039929505.1 Gemmatimonadaceae bacterium | reverse complement strand
GTGGTCTGATTGTCGTCCGCGGTGGAGAACGTCTCGCTCTTCTTGGTCGGGATCGTGGTATTGCGCGGGATGAGCACCGTGGTGACTCCACCCAGCGTCTCGATACCGAGCGAGAGCGGAGTGACGTCGAGCAGCAGAACATCCTTCTGCTCGCCGGTGAGAACAGCACCTTGGACGGCGGCGCCGATCGCCACGACTTCGTCAGGATTGACGCCCTTGTTCGGATCCTTGCCGAAGAACTTCTTTACGATCTCCTGGATCTTCGGGATTCGCGTCGAACCGCCGACGAGAAGAATCTCGTCGATCTCGTTCGGCTTGAGTCCCGCATCCTTGAGCGCCTGCTCCATCGGAGGAAGGGTGCGCTGAATCAGATCGTCCACGAGCTGCTCGAACTTCGCTCTGGTGAGCGAGTAGTTCAGATGCTTGGGTCCACTCTGATCCGCGGTGATGAATGGAAGATTGATGTCTGTGGATTGAGTAGTGCTCAATTCCATCTTCGCCTTCTCACCCGCTTCCTTCAGGCGCTGTAGCGCCATCGGATCCTTCGAGAGATCGATTGCCTGGTCGCGCTTGAACTCCGAGACCAGCCAGTCGATTACGCGCTGATCGAAGTCGTCGCCGCCCAGGTGGGTGTCACCGTTCGTCGACTTGACCTCGAACTGGCGTGAGCCTTCGACGTCGTACAACTCGAGCACGGAGATGTCATACGTACCGCCGCCGAGATCGAAAACCGCGACCTTCTCGTCCTTCTTCTTGTCGAGTCCGTAGGCGAGTGCGGCAGCGGTCGGCTCGTTGATGATGCGGAGCACATCGAGGCCGGCGATCTTGCCGGCGTCCTTGGTCGCCTGGCGCTGCGAGTCGTTGAAATAGGCGGGAACGGTAATTACCGCTTTCTCGACCTTGTAGCCGAGGTAGTCCTCGGCGGTCTGTTTCATCTTCTGCAGGATCATCGCCGAGATCTCGGGGGGCGAGTAGCGCTTGCCCTGGACTTCGATCATCGCGACATCGTTCGAGCCGGCGACGACCTTGTAGGGAACTCGCTTCGTCTCTTCGACTACTTCCGACATCTTGCGGCCCATGAAGCGCTTGATCGAGAAGACGGTGTTCTGTGGGTTGGTCACCGCCTGCCGCTTCGCGATCTGCCCAACGAGTCGCTCCCCATCCTTCGTGAACCCAACGACCGATGGAGTCGTGCGACCACCCTCGGCGTTCGGGATCACCACTGGGTCGCCGCCCTCCATTACCGACACCACTGAGTTCGTCGTTCCCAGGTCGATTCCAATTACTTTATCAGCCATTCTGTCACCTCTTGCGTGGAGAGCCGGGGTCCGGCTCCTGCATTTCCAATGCTTCAGTTGTGGGGTACTCGTCGATCTTTCGCCCCACTAGCCGAGAGGCAAGTGAAAGGCCGCTTTTTTCTGCCATATCAGCAGGATAAATGATTCCACTCAGCGACAATCATCCTACCCTGCGCACGCCGTTGATGACGTATGCCATATTGGCTGGCATACTGGCGACGTGGTTTCTCGTGCAGGGCGCTGGCTTTGACCCATATGCGATGGCAGTGAGCGTGTGCAACCTCGGCATGGTGCCTGGCGAGCTGACCCATATGGCTCCCCTTGGCACTGCCGTGCCCCTCGGGCGCGGTCTGGCCTGCGTAGTCGATAATGAGCCCATCAATCTCCTCACGCCGGTTACGTCGATGTTTCTACATGGCGGGTGGGGACACCTGCTCGGCAACGTCATGTTCTTCTGGGTTTTTGGGAATAACGTCGAAGACAGCATGGGCCGTATCCGTTTTCTGGTCTTCTATCTGATCTGCGGACTGGCTGCGGCGCTCGCTCATATCCTGGTGCAACCGGCGTCGCCGCTCCCGACCGTCGGCGCATCGGGCGCGATCTCGGGAGTTCTCGGTGCTTATCTGATTCTTTACCCGAAGATCCGAATTAACATGCTCTTCATCTTTGTAATTTTCTGGAAAGTGATCGCCATCCCGGCTTGGGTGGTGCTAATCTTCTGGTTCCTTTGGCAGGTCCTCGCCGGGCTCCCCGAGCTGACGGCGGTCGGGCCCGATGTCTCGAGCGGTGTCGCCGTATGGGCTCATATCGGAGGGTTCGTGGCAGGCATGTTCCTCGTCAAGCTGTTCGAGAACCCGATGCTCGTCGCACGGCGCGCGATTCCCGGCGAGGCATGACGGACCATTCGCTGTTCATCAACCGCGAGCTGAGCTGGCTCGAGTTCAACGCGCGTGTGCTCAGCGAGGCCTTCGACGAGCGCAACCCGCTGCTCGAGCGGGTAAAATTTCTCTCGATCTTCAGCACCAATCTCGACGAGTTTTATATGGTGCGGGTGGCCAATCTGAGGCGGCAGGTTGCTACCGGGCTCTACCACCTCCCGCCGGACGGGATGACGCCACCCGACGAGCTCGCCGCCATCAACAGACGGGTCGCCGAGCTCATGGCGATGCAGTCGGACTGTCTGTACGGAATGCTGCTTCCGCAGATGGCTGAGCATGGAATCAAGCTGCTCGGGATGGATGACCTCACCAAGGAGGAGTGGCAGGCCGTCGACGCCTTCTTCGAGGCGCAGGTATTTCCGGTGCTCACTCCGCTCGTGATCGACCCCGGCCATCCCTTTCCTTACATCTCGAATCTCTCCCTCTCGCTGGCGGTGCAGCTCTTCGATCCCGTCAACGGCAACGAGCGGTTCGCGCGGGTCAAGGTTCCGAAAAGCCTGCCGCGATGGATTCCCGCCGGCCGCCGAAACCACTTCGTTCCGCTCGAGCAGCTGATCGGCGCGAACCTGGGCGCTCTGTTTCCGGGCATGGAGATTCGCGGCTTCAAGTGCTTTCGTGTGACGAGATACTCGGATCTCGAGGTCGATCATTCCGGCGAGCAGGACGATCTGCTGGCGATGATCGAGGAGCAGATATTTCAGCGGCGGTTCGCCGAGATCGTACGGATCGAGGTCGAGCCGGGGATCTCCGCCTCACTGCGAAGCCTGCTGGTCGCCGAGCTGCGCGAGGACCAGCCGCCCGAGATGCCGTCGCTCACCGAGAACGAGCTGGTCGAGACAGGGCCACTGCTCGATCTCGGCGATCTGATGGCGCTGGCGACCCTGGACGTCGCGGAATTGCGCGACCCACCGCACGTGCCGGTGACGCCGTCGGAGCTGCGCGACCAGTCGCGATCGATCTTCGACGTGATCCGCGAATGTGACGTCCTGGTGCACCACCCGTTCGACTCGTTCTCGAGCTCGGTCGAGCAGTTCCTCAAAGCCGCGACGTTCGACGAGAACGTGCTGGCGATCAAGATGACGTTGTACCGGACGTCCGGCGACACTGCGATCGTGCGCGCGCTGACCGAGGCAGCGCAGCGAGGTAAGCAGGTCGCGGTGCTGGTCGAGCTGCAGGCGCGCTTTGATGAGGCGAACAACATTACCTGGGCCCGCACGCTGGAGAGCTTCGGGGTGCACGTTGCCTATGGGCTACCCGGACTCAAGACGCACACCAAGACCACTCTGGTCGTGCGCAAGGAGGCGGACGGCATTCGCCGGTACGCGCACATCGGCTCGGGCAACTACAACTCGAAGACCGCGCGCCTCTACACCGACATCGGGTTGCTGACCTGCAGTCCGTCGCTCGGCGCGGATCTCACGGATCTGTTCAACGCGCTGACCGGGTTCTCGCGGCAGAAGCTTTATCGAAAGCTGATCGTCGCTCCCGCGAACATGCGGCTGCGATTTCTCGAGATGATCGCGCGGGAAGCTGACAACGCGAAGGCCGGAAAGCACGGGCGTATCATCGCCAAAATGAACGCAATTGTCGACGCCGAAGTGATTCACGCACTTTATGCCGCATCACAGGCTGGCGTGGAGATCGATCTCATCGTGCGCGGCATTTGTTGCCTGCGACCAGGGGTTCCAGGTGTCAGTGAGCGAATTCGGGTAGTGAGCATCGTCGGCCGTTTCCTCGAGCATTCGCGCATCTTCTACTTCGCCAACGATGGGAAGCCCGAGTACTATTTCGGCTCGGCCGACTGGATGACGCGGAACTTCGACCGGCGCGTCGAGGCCGTCGTTCCTATCGAGGAAGAGCGCCTGCAGCTGAGAATGCGTTCCCTCCTCGAAGCATGCCTGGCCGACGACTGCCAAAGCTGGGATCTCGCGGCCGACGGCATCTACACCCGGCGCACCCCTAAACCCGGGAGCATCGGACTTCACGCATTGTTGATGCGCGACTCGTGGGGATTGTCACGTTTGGAGGCAACGCCGGCGGAAGCCACCGACGAATCGTCAGAAGCTGGGGAGCCTCAATCCGCCGTGTCCCCGGCGTCTTCGTAGGACAGCACGCCGCCGTCAGGAGCGACGACTTCCACTTTGGTGTCGGCGATCTCAGCGAGAAGGTCCGATTTACGGCTGGCTCCCCAGAGGTCGAGTCGCATGCTGAATGCTTTCGGATTCGGCACCGCGGTTATCCGGAGCGCGCGCTTCGTCCATCGCACCTTGAGGTGCTCCACTGCCCCCGCGTGCCCGCGGTCGAATCCATCGGCGACGCGGAGAATGGCAGACAGACGGCGGATTGCGTCCTGCGTCTCGACATCGAGATTGCCGAAATTGGCGTGCTTCGTTTTCGGCTTGGCGCCGCGGTGATAGCGGGCGACGTTCGCCACGGCGATCTGCTCGCGCGGATTCATTCCCATCAGCTGGGCGTGCTGGATGAGATGGTACGAGTGCTTGTGATGCTTGTCGTAGTTGATGTGGTAGCCGATGTCGTGAAGCAGCGCGGCGTCGGAAAGGATCTGCCTTTCTTCCGGCGCGCACCCGAGTCTGACACCGATCGCATCGAACAGCTCGAGGGCGAGTCGCTGCA
>JBDSRC010000016.1:0-5664 GCA_039929505.1 Gemmatimonadaceae bacterium | reverse complement strand
CGTGTCTTCGCGCTGGGCTACTCCAACGGCGCCAACATCGCGTCCACCGTGATGCTGATCGAGCCGGTCCTGATCCGAGCCGCAGTCCTCATTCGCCCCATGCTCGTGTTCGAGCCTGAGGAAAAAGCAGACCTGACTGGAAAGGCAGCTTTGATATCAGCTGGCCGGGTTGACCCGATCGTTCCTACGGTAAGCGTCGAGAAGCTGGTGCGACTGCTCGAAGAGCGCGGAGCAGAAGTTACCCTGAAGTGGCAGCTTGGCGGCCACAATCTCGTGCCGAGCGAGATCAAGGAGGCCGCCGACTGGCTCGGGCTGCGGCGCTCGGGCGTATGAGCTAGCTTCCAGTCGAAAACGCACGTGATTCAATCTCTGAATGCCTCCTCCTTTCTGCCTCGCATAGCTCTCAATGTCCGAGATAGCAGACGCTACCACCCCACGCTCCGCTCCCGCTGCCGCCAAGACTCAGTCGCTTTCCGGGCGCTCGTTGGAAGACCTGTGCATCAATGCCATCAGAGTCCTGTCGATGGATGCGGTGCAGAAGGCCGACTCCGGTCATCCCGGGACACCGATGGCGCTCGCGCCACTCGCCTACGTCCTCTGGACCCAGCACCTGCGCTACAATCCGGCTGATCCAGGCTGGCTCAACCGCGATCGGTTCGTGCTCTCAGCCGGACACGCATCGATGCTGTTGTACAGCACGCTGTACCTCACCGGCTACGACCTCTCGCTGGAAGACCTGAAGCAATTCCGGCAATGGGAATCGAAAACGCCCGGGCATCCGGAGTACAGCTACACGCCCGGCATCGAGACCACGACCGGACCGCTCGGCCAGGGTATCGGCAATGCGATCGGAATGGCGGTTGGTGCAGCGCACCTCGGCGCGGTGTTCAACCGTGACAGTCACTCCATCATCGATCACCACGTCTACTTCATCGCCAGCGACGGCGATCTGATGGAGGGTGTATCCCACGAAGCGGCTTCCTTCGCGGGTCACCTCAAGCTCGGCAAGATCGTCGGTTTTTACGACGACAACCACATCACCATCGAGGGCGACACCGCTCTCACCTACAGCGACGATGCGGCAGCGAGATTCACCGGCTACGGCTGGCACGTACAGCATGTTCCTGACGTCAATGATTTGGCGGCGCTGAATCGAGCGATCGATGCGGCGAAGGCGGAGACCTCGCGGCCCTCGCTGATCGTCGTGCGCTCTCACATCGGTTACGGAAGTCCCAACAAGCTCGATACCGCGGAAGCGCATGGTGCTCCGCTGGGTGCCGAAGAGATCGCGCTCACGAAGAAGGCGCTGGGTTATCCGTCGCTCGATCCTTTTTACGTCGCCCCGGAAGCGTTGCAATACTGGCGCGACGCCGCGAAACGCAGAGCGGCGGCGCAGAAGGAGTGGGACAATGCCTACGCCGGCTACAAGAGCGATTTTCCGGAGCTGGACAAAGAGCTGCAGCGGCGTCTGCGCGGCGAGCTGCCCGAAGGTTGGGAAGAGGCGCTTCCCATTTTCACCGAGAAGGACGGAAACGTTGCGAGCCGTGCCGCTTCCGGCATCGTCATAAACGCCATCGCCAAAAGAATTCCGGAGCTGATCGGAGGCTCCGCAGATCTCGCCAGCTCCACCAACACGATCATAAAGGGAGAAGCAAGCTTTTCGGCATCGAGCTACGGCGGTCGCAACTTCCATTTTGGAATTCGCGAGCACGGCATGGGATCCGTCATGAACGGGATGTCGTTGAGCGGCGGAATCATTCCCTACGGCGCGACGTTTCTCATTTTCTCCGACTACATGCGCCCGACCATACGGCTCGCGGCGTTCATGCAGCGTCACGTCATCTACGTGTACACTCACGATTCCATCGGCCTCGGTGAAGACGGTCCCACACATCAGCCAATCGAGCAGTTGGGCACGTTACGGGCAATTCCGGGGATGACCGTGATCAGACCCGCGGATGCATCCGAGACCACTGAAGCGTGGCGTTCCGCTCTCAAGCACCGCGAAGGGCCTGTCGCGCTGGTGCTGACGCGACAGAAGCTGGCGTTCATCGACCGCGGCAAGTTCGGCGCTGCGTCGGGCGCGGCGCGGGGAGCGTATGTTCTCGCCGATGCGACGGGAGGCTCGCCGGAGGTGGTGCTGATTTCCAGCGGATCGGAGGTCGCGCTCATTCTCGAGGCGCAGAAGAAACTCTCGGCGGAAGGGATGCGGGCGCGCGCGGTGAGCATGCCGAGTCAGGAGATCTTCGCCCGGCAACCCGTAGAGTATCGCAACAGCATTCTGCCCGAGGGAGTGAAGCGGATCGCGATGGAGGCTGCCCACCCGATGTCGTGGTACAAGTGGGTCGGCTCCGACGGTGTCGTCCTCGGCATCGAGCGATTCGGCGCGTCAGCTCCCGCGCCGAGACTCTTCACCGAGCTCGGAATGACGGTGGATCGCATCGTCGACACCGCGAAGAAGCTGGTACCAAAAAGCACCCGATGATTCCTACCCGTTGCTCGAACAAGTGAACGGAAGCGAGCCAACTCTTCGCGACATCAGCGTGTCGCTGAATCCGGGCACTCCGGAATGGCCTGGCGACACGGCGTTCACCTGCGGTTGGGCGTCATCGATGTCCGCCGGCGCGAGCGTGAACGTATCGTCATTCACCTCGAGCCCCCACGTCGGAACCCACGCCGACGCCCCGCTGCACGTGCGTGACGGATGGCCGGGATCGCACGAGCTGTCGCTCGACTCGTATTTCGGACCGGCGATAGTGGTCGATGTGGGAACGCTTTCCAACGAGATCGAAATCGAGGATCTCGAGAAGATCCAGTCGCTGCCGTTCGTCGAGCGCCTGCTGCTCAAGACGGGGAAGACGATAGCGACCGGCGCTTTTCCGGAGGACTGGCCTACGCTTTCAGAAGCTTGCGTTCGCACACTCCTCGGCCGCGGTCTGCGCCTGCTCGGTGTCGACGCGCCGTCCGTTGACCCGCGCGACAGCAAGAACCTCCCGGTCCACCACATGCTGTTCGGTGGAAACGGAGCCATCCTGGAGAACCTCGATCTCCGCCGAATAACGCCCAGCATGTACGAGCTAATGGCGTTCCCGCTCAAGCTGATGGCGCTGGACGCCGCTCCGGTAAGAGCGGTTCTCCGCCAGATAGTAGCGTAGCGCCGGCTCCTCATTGAGGGCGGAACGCAGGCGAGTGTGCTTATTTTCACAGTAGCACATGGCATATCCTATGCGCCATTGCCCCCTCCCACGCTCCGACCGCACCAACCCCGGCAAGAGATGATCTATGCGTTGTGACTCAGGTCATACGACCTCCGTCTGGATGGGCACCACCGAAGTCCCGCAGTTCCAGTCACTTACTCAGGACCTGCGCGTCAACGTCTGCGTCGTGGGCGCAGGCATCGCCGGCATGACTACGGCCTATCTCCTCGCGCGCGCCGGACGCGCCGTGGTGCTCATCGACGACGGCCCGATCGGATGCGGCGAGACGAGTCGCACGACCGCGCACCTCACCGCTGCGCTCGACGACCGCTACTACAACATCGAGAACCTCCACGGGCGTGAAGGCTCGCGCATGGCCGCCGAGAGCCACACGGCGGCGATCCACCGGATCGAGACGATCGCCTCGATGGAGGATATCGATTGCGACTTCGAGCGCGTGGACGGCTACCTCTTTCTCGGCGGCGAAAGCAAGCGAAAGGATCTCGAGCGCGAGCTCGAAGCGACGCATCGCGCCGGACTCATCGACACCGAGCTGGTCGAGCGTGCCCCACTGGATTTCTGGGATACCGGAGTGGCGCTGCGGTTTCCGCGACAAGCGACCTTTCATCCGATCAAGTACCTGAAGGGTCTCGCGCGCGCGATTCTCCGTGATGGAGGGAAGATCTATTCCGGTGTGCACGCCGAAAAGATCGTCGATGGTATTCCAGCGAGGATTACGACCAGCGAAGGCCACGTCATCAGTGCCGACAACATCGTGGTGTGCACCAACACACCGGTCAACGACTGGCTCATCATCCATACGAAGCAGGCCGCATATCGGACGTACGTGATCGGCGCGCGCGTCCCGAAGGGCTCGGTTCCGCACGGATTGTACTGGGATACTCCCGATCCGTATCACTACATCCGGCTCCAGGCGGTCGAAGATGCGTCCGGGCAGGAGACCGACAGCGAGATTCTCATCGTCGGCGGCGAGGACCACAAAACGGGTCAACCGGAAACGGAAGACTACCAGGAGCCGTTTCGCCGTCTCGAGGAATGGACCCGTGAGCGCTTTCCGATGGTCGAGAGCCTCGACTATCGCTGGTCGGGCCAGATCATCGAGCCCGTCGACTATCTCGCCTACATCGGGAAGAACCCGGGCTCCGACGAGCACATCTACATCGCCACCGGCGACTCAGGAAATGGAATGACGCATGGCACCATCGCCGGCATCATTCTCAACGAGCTCGTTCAGGGACGGGATCACGAATGGAGCAGCCTGTACGACCCGGCGCGTGTGAAGCTCCGCTCGGCGAGTGACTACGTCAGGGAGAACGTCAACGTCGCGCAGCAGCTCAAGGATTATTTCACTCACGGCGACGTCGACGATTACAGAGAGATTCAGGCTGGTGAAGGCGCCGTCGTCGGCCGTGGTAGCGGCAAGCTCGCTGTCTATCGGGACCGGGAAGGAACCATCCACACCAGATCAGCGATCTGCCCGCACCTCTACTGCATCGTTGACTGGAACAAAACCGAAAAAACCTGGGACTGTCCCTGCCACGGGTCGCGCTTCGATCCGTATGGCAACGTCGTCAACGGCCCCGCTATTGTTGGGCTGCCGCCGGCTCGGTCCGAGTCGAAGGGGAAGGAGGCCGCATCAGAACAGTGACCTCGTGACGGCGGCCGTCATCGGTTAGTGGTATTCCTTCCTCGAGCTTCCGGCCCTCGAGGGAGAGCTCGATGCTCCCGCGCTCGAGGCCTTCAGGATTTCTCACCGCAATCGCGTAAGTCGCCGATCCATAGCGGTACTCGATGGTGAACTCACGCCAGCTCCGAGGGACGCACGGCTCGATCAGCAGCGTCGTGCCGCGCAGCTGGAAACCAAGAATCGATTCCAGTCCGATCCTGTACATCCAGCTGGCCGAGCCCGTGTACCAGGTCCAGCCTCCACGTCCGCGATGTCCCTTCGCCGTGTACACATCCGCGGCCACGACGTACGGCTCGACCTTGTATCTATCCACCGCTTCCTGGGAATCCGAGTGGGTAATCGGATTGATCATCTGAAACAGCTCGAGTGCGCGGTCGCCGTTGCCCTGCAGAGCGGTCGCGAGAACCGTCCACAACGCGGCGTGGGTGTACTGCGCTCCGTTTTCGCGGACCCCGGGCAAATAACCCTGGATGTAGCCGGGATCGTGGGTGGTCTTGTCGAACGGCGGAGTGAGGAGTAGCAGAATCCTCTCCTCCTCGTTCACCAGATACTTGTTGAGCGACGTCATCGCGGCCGACGCCCGCTCCGGGTTGGCGGCGCCCGAGATGACGCTCCAGCTCTGGGCAATCGCATCTATCTTGCACTCGTCGCTCGTGCGTGAGCCGAGTGGAGAGCCGTCGTCGAAGTACGCTCTCCGATACCAGTCTCCGTCCCAGGCGGAACTCTCGACAGCATCGACGTAGTCGTCGGCAATGCGCA
>JBDSRC010000015.1:0-6071 GCA_039929505.1 Gemmatimonadaceae bacterium | reverse complement strand
CGTATCAGCCTCGAAGCGTAGCTCTTCGGTGCCCAGGCGAATGATGTCGCCGTTGCGAAGCGGATGTGATCCTTTCACCCGCTCGCCATTGACGAACACGCCATTCCGGCTGCGGTCGGTCAATCGGTAGCCGCGCCGGAAAGGGGCGACCTCGGCGTGAAGACGCGAAACACTCTTTGAAGCCAGTACCAGTCCGCAAGTCGGATCGCGTCCGATCTCCAGACCATCTTCCGGCACCGGCGTCGTCTGGCCGTCGGCGAGACGAAGCAGCCGACCGTTGTTCGCGTTGGCACCGGAGCTCAACTCCTCTGAGGACGACAGCGCTTCAATGTCCACGCTCCCGATATGTGCCGTCCCACCCGCCGCGCGCAGCTCCCCATAGGAGATGTCCATTCCTTCGACAGTGATGCGACCGCCGTGTCGTATAGGGCGGGGTTCGCTGCCGAGCGCCTGGCCGTCGATTGCGATCGCCACGTTATCGCGTAATCGCCTGATGGAGCCGGTGCCCTCGAACGAGCAAGACAGAACCGCGAACGGAGGCAACTTCGCCAGAGCCGACAGCGACAGCACCTCGTCGTCCGTTCCCCCGAGAACTGTATCGCCCAGCTGAAGGGCGTATCGCTCGTGGTCGATGATAAGGAAGGACATGCCGGGATGACGAATCACATGCGGAATACGTTACGCACTCCCTCGTCTGAGAGTCTCTATTGACGTACACACCACCGCGCAGGGCTCACCTCACTTCGAGAGAGCCCTTTCCGTGCATTTGAAATCCCAGAACTCGCGAGTCCCATCGTGCCGACACCTCCGATTACACCGACCATTCCAACTCCATCCGTCACGGGTGGTGCTCCTGCCGCAGCCGCGGGTTCCCGGACTGGTACGTCCCGCTTCGACGCGGTGTGGGCAGGCCGATCACCTGCTGCCTCTGCCGACTCGGTATGGGTTCCGGCGGTCTCGGCGACACTGGTGCTCGTGGTTGGCGTGATCAGCATCGCCACCCGGCAGCCCTGGCTGAGCGCTGGTCTCGGTCCGACGGCTCTTCTCATTGCAAGTAATCCCGGATCCTCGACGACGCGTTTTCACAGCATTGTCGTCGGGCACCTCGTCGCCTTTCTCTGTGCCTGGTTCGCTCTGTTGCTGCTCGGGGTTGGAGATGCCGCGGCGTTGACCGGAAGCGGCAGCCGCTCCGTTCCTGTCGTCCGCATCTGGGCCAGTGCGATCGCCGTCGCGATCACTGCGCTGGTTCAGCCATCATTGCGCGCCTATCACCCACCGGCGGCAGCAACCGCGTTGCTCGTCACCCTCGGCTTCTACAAGCTGACCTGGAAGACTTCGTTGAGCATGCTGGCCGGTGTCGTGGTCGTCGCGCTGCTCGGCGAGTGGTTCCGCCGCATTCGCCTGAAGGAGCGGTCGGCTCGCAGCACCAAAGCATGACCGCACTGTTTGGCTGCGCGTGATGAGCGCTCCCAACTTTGTCCTGCAAAACGATCTCGAGGTAGTGCGGGCCGCGCTCGCCGCGGACTACGAAGTCCTGGAAGAGATCGGGCGCGGGGCCATGGCCGTCGTCTACCGCGCACGCGAGCGCCAGCTGCATCGCGATGTCGCGGTCAAGGTCCTGCCGTTCGAGATCGTCTCCGACGCCGAGGGCGTCGAGCGCTTTCAGCGCGAGGCACGGACGGCCGCGCAGCTCGAGCACCCTCACATAGTTCCCATCTACCGGGTTGGACGCTCGGGGCGCGTGATCTTCTTCACGATGAAGTTGCTCTCGGCGGAGTCGCTGTCGGTGCGCCTCGCGCGACTCGGCCGCCTCCCCGTCACTGAAGTACGCAGGGTTCTGTCCGAGACCGCGCTCGCCCTCGGCTACGCGTCGGGGCGCGGGATCGTGCACCGTGACGTGAAGCCGGACAACATCATGCTGGACGCCGAAGGGCGCTGCGTGGTGACCGATTTCGGCATCGCGCGCTCGAAGGGCGATGCCGATCTGACCGCCGCCGGAATCTCGATCGGCACGCCACGCTACATGAGCCCGGAGCAGGCGCGCGGCAAGCACGTGGATGGCCGAAGCGACATCTACAGCCTGGGCGTGGTCGGGTATCACTGCCTGACCGGCACCGTCCCATTCTCGGGCGACGATGCAGTGGGAATTCTCCTGGATCACGTTCAATCGCCGGTGCCGCGACCGGCGCTTGCATCGGACGATGAGCGCGCGCTGTACGCGGTGATAGAGCGAATGCTCGCCAAGGATCCCGGCGCCCGCTTCCAGACGACTGACGAGCTGCTGCTGGCAATTCAGAATGCGAGCGCCGGAATCGCGCCGTCCTCGGCGGCAGGCGCGGGTACTGATCCGCACGCCAGTGTTTATGGCAATGCCGATAACAGCGGTCCACGTCCGTCGGCGGCTCTCGACAAAGCGCTCGCGGCCGGCATTCAACTATTGCGTGAGCAGCAGCCGAAGCTCAAAGCCGGAATTGCCGCGGGAAGCCGCTTCGCGCGCACCCACGCTCCTCGCGTTCGCTCCGCCACCGACCAGGTCGTCCGAACAGTGCACACCGGTGCCGTCCAAATGTCGGGCCGGGCGCGTGCGGCGCGGCCGAGGTTCTGGTACGCAACCGCCGGCATCGTGGTGCTGGCCATTGGCTCGTGGTACGGAGCACACTTTGCGTTGGAGCACCGTTCGCGTTGTCCCGCCGTCGCCGACAGTCGTGACATTGACCTGGATGCAGCGATGGGGCGATCAGTTGCACCGCGACGGATGTCGCTGCTCGTCGACGGCATCAGATCGGATAACCGCGGTGACCTCGACGTCTACTATGATGTTTGCGGTCTGGATAAGGGAGCCGGGTTTCGAACCCGCCTCAACGTCGTCAAAAACGAAACGGGGTTTCGCCGCCTGCTCGGCAGCGGACTTCCGCCGGTGACGGAAAGCTTCGAAGAAACCGCGAGCGGACCAGCGACACGCCGCCATCGCACACTGAACTTTGGAGAGATGCCGGCCGGAACCTACACGCTCTTCGTCTCGGTGACTGACCCGGCCGGAAAGAAACACACGCAGGACATCGAATTTCAGCGAGGTGGTCAGTGATAATGCCATTCCTTACAGCGCGCGACGGCCGCGCGACCCTTCGGCTCGGGTCCAATGTTCTGGGTGGACGGGGCAAAGACGCGGTCGACCTCGGCGCGCTGGCGAGTCTGCCAGCGACTGCGGTGCTGGTAGTTCGTCCCGACGCACTGTCAGTCATTCGACGGCTCGCGCCCCAGACCCTCATTCGCGTGGACGGCCACTCGCTCGGGGCTGAGCCCGCCGAGCTGCGACATGGGACTAGAATCGATATTGGAAATCATCAGCTCACCTACGGTCATCCTGCTCCATTGAGGGCAGGCCCGGGAGCGGATCCGTCCGCTGTGGGAACCGAGATGCTGCCAAGCGTCACCGTCGAGAAATCGCATTTCCGCCTGGTCGAATCAAAAACCGGACTGGTCGTGGAAATTCCGGAAAGCGGCGCCACGCTCGGCCGAGAGCGCGGCTGTGACATTGTCGTCGCTGGTGAGGGCGTGTCGAGGCGCCACGCGACGATCGAGCCGGCAGGAGAAGGATTCATGCTGACCGATCAAAGCTCGAATGGAACCCAGGTCAACGGAACGAAATTGACCGGCCCCCATTCGCTGCGTTCGGGGGATGTGATCATGATCGGCGTTACGGCGTTCAGGTGGGAAACGAAGGCAAAGGAGCGGCCGCGGCCGATTCCGAAGCCGGGTGATGCGACAGAGCTGGTGTCGAGCGTGCAATCACGCCGGCCACCTGTCGCTGAGGTTTCGGCGCCGGAGAGTGCAAGGCCCGTCCCGGCGGAGTCATTCGCGGCGACCCCGGTTCTCGCGACGCTGTCGAACAGGTCGTTGTGGCGGAAGGAGTTCAGGATCGAACGGCCGGTTGCGTCGATCGGCCGCGGCGACCAGAACGACGTGAGGATAGCTCACGAAAGCGTATCGGCGTCGCACGCCACGCTCGTTCGCAAGGGCGAAACGTGGTTCGTTCTGGATCTGGGTTCGTCAAACGGGACCTTTGTCGACGGACTTCGTGTGGCGGGAGAGAGGGAGCTGCCGGCTGGTTCTACACTGACACTTGGGACGGTAAAGCTGAAGTTCCAGCCCAGCATCGCGAAGATCGGACAGGGTGGGACACAGCACGTCGGCCGCGGAGAGCTGCTTCGCCGACTGGCAAGCCTGTGGGAGAAGGGAAGCTCGAGACACTAGCAACTGACACTAACAACTACAGGAGAGACTACATGCGCGTTCTGATTTCAAGCTTTATTGTATTGGCGATCCTCCCCGGCCGGGCTGATGCCCAGGCCGCCTTCAGCGGATCGTCATCAGTTCCGTCGTTCCAGTCCGTGGCCCGGGTACAGCCGGCGACCGGGCCGACGATCGAACAAGCAGCAGTGGGAATTCGCCCCGCGGTAGCGCTTGATGCTGCTGCCTCGACTCAGCGGAGATCGTCCAACCGGTCGGGGATCAACAGGAATGTCGTTCTGATGATTGTCGGTGGTGCGACGATGGTGGCGGGCGGGATAATCGGTGGGGATACGGGAACGATCTTTATGGTGGGTGGGGCAGTAATCGGGCTGTGGGGGCTTTACAACTTCTTGCAATAGCAACAACTGAGAACCACTCGCAACTTGAACTCACTACTGAGACACTCAAGACTTGGATCTTCTGTAAGTGCCCTCGAAAGTAGTGCCCTACGATTTTGGTACCGCGCGACCGAGCGTGATGGTGATGTTGTCGGTCCCCCCGCCATCGAGCGCGTCCTGAAGTAGAGCCTCGCACGCCTGCTGCGAGGATGTCATCTCCTCGATCCTTTTGGCAATGCGCTCGTCGGAGACGTGTTTGGTGAGTCCATCACTGCACAGGAGATGGATCGTCGACCACGAGTTGGGCAGGCGTTTGACAACGGGCGTGGTTTGCGGACCACCGATCGAGCTGGTCAGCACGTTAGCGAGGGGAGAGTTCGCTGTCACCGCCTTCGCGAAAACTCCGCTGTCGAGGAGATCCTGCGCCATGGTCTGGTCGCGCGAGATCTGCACGAGATTCCCCTGCCGGTACTGGTAGTAGCGCGAGTCGCCGACTTGGACGAGATAGCACCACGGCCAGACTCCGATCCACAACGTGAGCGTCGTCGCCATTCCGGCGGTCTCGGGATCAGTCGAGCCGCGCTCCTGAACCGCGCGGTGGCACGCGATCGCACCCTTTTCGAGCGCCTGGGTGAAATCGGCGTCGCCGGTGTCGGCACTGTAGTAACAGCGCACGCTCTGAGTGATGTACTGTGATACTTCCTCGAGAGCGAGCTGGCTCGCCGCTTCTCCCTTCTTTCCGCCGCCGACGCCGTCCGCCACCATCATCATCGACGCCAGCCGATCTTCCGCAACCGGGAGCTCAGCGATGTCGGGCAGGCTCGATTGCTTTACTTGCAGCCGCTGACGCAGCGAGCCGATGAGAAAGTGATCCTGATTGGAAGGCCGGACGAGGCCCTGATGAGTCAAACCGTAGACATCGATCTCATCGTCGCTCGGCTTGCGGAACATGAGCCAGAATTAGCGGGTCAGGCCTTGGTGTCAATAGCGAAAAGTCTCGATCCGGTGCAAAAATCCGTTTGCGAATACTGTCACATGCTGCGCTCGCTGGGATCGCGACGCACCAGGGCAAATGCAACTGCGGAGGGGAACGGGTGCAAGGTTAGAGTAGCACAGGTGGGAGGTTTGCAGGTCACGACCTCACGACTTATCCCACTCGGGCGCGATAACTACGCGCGTCGTTCCAAAGGGAGGTTGCGCAGCCGGGAAAGTCGGCGCGCAGTGACCTGCCTACCTTGTACCTGTGCTACTCCAGCCTCGCACCCGTTCCCCTCCGCAGTTGCAGCTTCACGGTGCCGACTCGATACGCGCCGCGGCGCGTCATCCGATGACTCGCGACGTGTACTGGAGCATCGCCCAGTAATGACACGCGCTCCCAGCCATGACGAACAGATGCCAAATCTCGTGCGACGCCCACGCCCGCTCCTTCTCGTTCCTGAT
>JBDSRC010000014.1:0-3520 GCA_039929505.1 Gemmatimonadaceae bacterium | reverse complement strand
CGCCCGGCACCGACTCCAGCATTCCGTCAAGCGACAGATACCCGAGCGTGTCGGCGCCAACCTGATTCGCGATGCCCTCGATGCTCATGTTCGCGGCGATCAGCTCTTCGCGCGTCGGTGTATCGATCCCATAATAGCAAGGTCCCGTGATCGGCGAGGAGCTCACGCGCAGATGCACTTCGCGGGCGCCTGCGTTCCGGACCATGTTGACGAGGCCGCGGGTGGTGGTGCCCCGGACGATCGAATCGTCGACCATCACTACGCTTTTTCCGCGCAGCACTTCACGAACGGCGTTGTACTTTACCTTCACCTTCGAATCGCGGCCCGCCTGTGTCGGCTGGAGAAAAGTGCGGCCGACGTAGTGATTCCGGATCAGCGCGAGCTCGAGCGGGAGCCCGGACTCCTCCGCGAATCCAAGCGCCGCCGAGTTTGACGAGTCGGGCACACTGAACACCAGCTCGGCGCCCGGGGCGGGGAAGTCCCGCGCCAGCCGGCGTCCGAGCTCCCTGCGTGCGCGATCGACGGATCCGCCAAAGACCTGGCTGTCGGGCCGTGAGAAATAAACGAACTCGAACACGCATTTCTTCGACTCGCGCTTCTCCAGCGGAAAGCTCGAGCGAATGCCGTGCTCGTCGACAGCGATGATCTCGCCGCGCTCAACCTCACGCTCGATCGTCGCGCCCAATAGATCGAGAGCGCAGGTCTCGGACGCGAAAACCGTAGCGTCGCCGAGCTTGCCCATCACGAGCGGACGCCAGCCGCGTGGATCGCGCGCCGCGAGGAGGGTGTTGCCGATCGTGACGACGAGGCAGTACGCGCCTTCCACGCCGCGGAGCGCGTCGGCCAGCTTGTGCTCCGGCTTCGCGGACGGAGATCGGGCGAGGCGGTGCACGAGCACCTCGGAGTCCATGGTGGAAGTGAAGATCGATCCGACATCCTCGAGCTCGTGCCGGAGCTCGGTGGCGTTGATGATGTTGCCGTTGTGAGCGAGTCCGATGTGGCCGTCGCGGAACCGTGCCAGAACCGGCTGTGCGTTCTCGATCGTGGAAGACCCGGCCGTGCTGTAGCGCGTGTGTCCAATCGCGATGTTGCCCGTGAGCCCGCCGAAGTCAGGTCCCTCGAAGCCCTCCGAGACCAGTCCCATACCCTTGATCGCGCGCGCACCGGTTTTCGGATCGACCGCTACGATCCCTGACGATTCCTGTCCGCGATGCTGAAGCGAATAGAGACCGAGATGAGTGATCTCGGCGGCGTGCTCATGACCGTAGATACCGAAGATTCCGCACATATTACTTCCCACCCACCGGAGAGGTGTCGGCCAGAGCGGAGTGTTGCGGAATGCGGGACATGATCGCGGGAATCGCCCCGTGGTAAGCGCGCCGCATCATCGACCGCTCGGCCCGCACAACGCCATTTGCCAGCGCGATCGTGAGCGCGGGCGAGCTCGTTCGCACCACTCCGATCCGTGTGCAGGAGATACCGCGATCTCGCGCAATCGCTTCGACCCGCTCCGGTGCGGAGCTCGAAATGACGAACCGGCCCTGTGTCTCTCCGAAGAGCACGGTCCTGTTGTCGAGATGCGCCCAGCGAGTGAGATCGGTATCCGCCCCGCTTTCCCCTTCCGGATTCGCGACGCAGCACTCGGCCAGTGCGACGCCAATGCCGCCGTCGCTGCAGTCGTGGGCCGAGCTCACCACGCCGCTCGTTATTGCTTCCAGCAGAGCGTCGATCGTCGCCTTTTCGCGCTCGACGTCGCACGCCGGCGGAGCACCGAGGACTTCACCATGAATAGTTGCGAGATATTCACTGCCACCGAGCTCACCACCCATTTCGCCGAGCAGAAGAATCGTGTCGCGATCCACCCGAAAGGTCGCGCCGGTCACGTGTGAGAGATCTTCGATCAGTCCGACCATGCCAATGACGGGGGTCGGATACACCGCACCCGCCGGACTTTCGTTGTAGAGCGAAACGTTGCCGCCGGTGACCGGGGTCCCCAACGCGCGGCACGCATCGGCCATCCCCGCGACGGCTTCCCTGAGCTGAAAGAAAACCTCCGGGCGGGTAGGGTTCCCGAAATTCAGGCAGTTGGTGATGGCCATTGGACGGGCACCGGTGCACGCGACGTTGCGGGCAGCTTCGGCCACCGCTATCCGCCCGCCGACGCGCGGATCCAGATAGACGTACCGGCCGTTGCAATCGGTTTTCACCGCGATCCCCTTGTTCGTTCCGCGGATACGGAGAACGGCTGCATCTCCCCCGGGGCCGATCACGGTATTGGTGCGCACCGTCGAATCGTACTGGCGGTACGCCCATGCCTTGCTCGCTATCGTCGGGGCGGAAAGCAGCCTCTCGAGAGTCCACAGTGGATCGCGTTCCTCGGCGCGTTCCCGAACCGCTGCCGGATCCGCCCGCCGCAGCTCCCGGATCGCGGGAGACTCTTTCGCTTCGGGAGAATACGACGGGCAATCGGTGACGAGGCGCGTGCCCGGAAATTCGGCGACCACCTTGTCGCCCTCGGTGACGCGATACACCTGCTCGGTGATGACCTCTCCGATCACTGCCGCCGTCAAATCCCATTTAGCGAGAATCTCTTTCACCGCGTCTTCATGCCCCTTCTTCGCAACGACGAGCATTCGCTCCTGCGACTCGCTGAGGAGAATCTCGTACGGCGTCATCCCGCTCTCGCGCGTCGGTACCTTGGTCACGTCGATCGTTACGCCCACGTCGCCCCGCTCGGCCATCTCCGCCGAGGACGACGTAAGCCCTGCGGCGCCCATGTCCTGAATCGCGACGATGTGATCGCTCTTGATCAGCTCGAGGCTCGCTTCCAGCAGGAGCTTTTCCGTGAATGGGTCGCCGACCTGGATGCGGGGGCGTTTCGCGTCGCTCGCTGATGAGAGATCCTCGGATGCGAACGACGCGCCATGGATGCCGTCCCGGCCCGTGCGCGCGCCAACGGCGATGATCGGATTTCCGACCCCCTCCGCTTTCGCTCGAATCAGGTCGTCCTCGTGCATCAGGCCGACGCACATCGCATTCACGAGCGGATTGCCCTCGTACGCCGCGTCAAAGACAATCTCTCCGGCAACGGTGGGAATGCCGACGCAGTTGCCGTAATCGCCGATGCCCCTTACTACTCCAGCGAACAGGTACCTCACCCGCGCGTTCTCGAGGCTGCCGAAGCGCAGCGAGTTGAGCATTGCGATCGGACGGGCGCCCATCGTGAAAACGTCGCGCAGGATTCCGCCGACTCCAGTCGCCGCGCCCTGATACGGCTCGACCGCCGAGGGGTGATTGTGTGATTCGATCTTGAACGCGACAGCGAGACCATCGCCGATCGAGATCACCCCTGCGTTCTCACCGGGACCCTGAAGGACGTACGGAGCCCAGGTGGGCAGGGTCTTGAGCAGCGGGCGCGAGTGCTTGTAGGAGCAGTGCTCGCTCCAGAGAGCGCTGATGATGCCCAGCTCGGTGAAGGTCGGCGTTCGACCGAGCATCGCGACCAGCCGCTGGTACTCTT
>JBDSRC010000013.1:0-2779 GCA_039929505.1 Gemmatimonadaceae bacterium | reverse complement strand
CCCGAGGGCCGGGCGCGTTCGCAGGCGCAGCAACCGGGCGGGTGGTCTCGAGGGTGGGATCACAACCGGCGAGCAGCTGGTGCTCCGCGTCGCGATGAAGCCAATCAGCACCCTCATGCGGCCGCTGGCAACGATCGACATGCAATCGCGCCAGCCGGCTTCGGCCCAGGCGGAAAGAAGTGATGTCACTGCCGTTCCAGCGATGGGGGTGATCGCCGAGGCAATGACAGCATTCGTGGTCGCCGATGCGCTGCTGGAAAAGTTCGGCGGCGACTCGCTCGGCGAGACACGCCGGAACTTTGACGGTTACATAGGCTCACTTGGTGCCAGGACCGGACGTTAGACCCGTACCGCCGCACCTCGTGCTGGTCGGGCTTCCCGGCGTGGGAAAGACGACGATCGGACGCGAGGCGGCGAAGACGCTGGCGAGGCCGTTTCTGGATTTCGATGCGGAGATAGAGCGGCGGGAAGGGATACCGGTGCGCGAGATATTCCAGACGAGTGGGGAGGAGCATTTCAGAGCGTTGGAGGCGTCCCTTACGCTCGAGCTCAGCACCACTGGCGGGATGGTGTTGTCTCCGGGCGGGGGGTGGATCACCCAGGCTGCTTCCGTTGAACTTTTGCGCAGGGCGGCACGTATCATATACCTTAGAGCGGCACCTGAGACGGTCGCCAGGCGCCTCAGGAGGGTCGAGACGAGGCCTCTCCTGGCAGGGCGGGACCCGCTGGTGGGGCTCCGGGAGCTGTATGAGAAGCGGCGCGTGGCCTACGAGACAGCCGACGCGGTGCTCGACACGGAAAGGCTGTCACGACAGGAACTTATAGCCAAGGTAGTCGAGCTTGGGCTCGCCCAGGGCTGACGGGAAAACCAATGGACGAACGCGTTACGCAACAGACCACCTTTCGGGTGATGGGACCGCACGAGCGGGGCCGGTTCGCCCCTGAAGCGTGGGGACATTTGCTCTCACTCACGGGTTCCGGCGCCATCAACGGAGTTGAGCTCGAGCACATCATCGAGCGGGCGATGCTTCAGTTCGAGGGCAGGATTGCGCTGGACGATCTGCGCGGACTACTGGAAGGAACGGGGCTCGATGATTCATCGGGCAAGGGCGACCACACAACGGTGCACTAGAGATGGCGAAAGCCAAAGCAAAAAAAACAACTGAAGACGACCTGCCGGGGGCTGTTAGCCTGAACGGCGATAAGCTGCGGGCTAGGCCGCGCAAGAAAACGACGACCGCCAAGCGCGCGACGAAAACGACCAAGGCGAGAAAAACTGCTGCGGCGGTTGAAGACGAGACGCCTTCTGAGCCGGGGACGACCTCGCTGGTCATCGTCGAGTCTCCAGCCAAGGCGAAGACGATCGGGAAGTATCTGGGCCGCGCGTACAGAGTGCGCGCGACGATCGGGCACGTTCGCGATCTTCCCGAGAAAAAGATGGGGATCGACATCGAGAATGGCTTCGAGCCGGAATACGTGACGATTCCCGGAAAGGAAAAAACCGTTGCGGAGCTGAAGAGCGCCGCTCGCGATTCACGTCAGATCTTCCTCGCCACCGATCCTGATCGAGAGGGCGAAGCGATCGCCTGGCACGTGGCCCAGCAGATCAAGACCAGGAACGGCGCGCCGGTGAGACGCGTGCTGTTTCACGAGATCACCAAGGAAGCGGTGCAGCTCGCCATTGCCAACGCCGGCAGCATCGACGAGAGAAAGGTCGATGCGCAGCAGGCGCGCCGTGTGCTCGACCGCCTCGTCGGATACAAGGCAAGCCCGGTTCTCTGGAAGACGGTCAAAAAGGGGATTTCCGCGGGCCGCGTGCAGACCGTCGCGCTGAGGCTGCTGGTCGAGAGAGAGCGCGAGATCCGCGCATTCAACGCGGTGGAGTACTGGACCGTCGAAGCTTTGATGGAAAAGGCGGGGCAGCAGTTCACGTCGAAGCTCCACCTGCTCGATGGCAAGAAGCCCGTCATCCGGAACGAAGCCGAGGCGGCCGAAATCCTCGGGGCTTTGAAATCGCGGCGCAGCTTCGAGGTCACCGAGGTCAAGCGCCGGGAGCGCCGGAAGAATCCGGCGGCGCCCTTCACGACCAGCACGCTGCAGCAGGACGCGGCAAAAAAACTGAGCTTCGGGTCCAAGCGGACGATGCGGCTCGCGCAGGATCTCTACGAGGGCATCGACATCGGCGCCGAGGGCGCGGTGGGGCTCATCACCTACATGCGCACGGATTCGACGCGCGTGTCGCCGTCGGCGGCCGATCAGGCGCGCGACTACATCAAGATGATGTACGGGGAGAAATACCTTCCCGATGCGCCGCGCCTCTACATGGATGGCAAGGCAAAGAACACCCAGGATGCGCACGAGTGCATCAGGCCGACCGATCCGACGCGCCGGCCCGAGCACATCAGAAAGCACCTGAAGGAAGATCAGTACCGGCTGTACGAGCTGGTCTGGCAGCGCTTCATGGCTTCGCAGATGACACCCGCGGTCTTCGACACGACGACCGTGGATTTCGATCTCGACCGCTTCCTGGTCCGTGCCACCGGCAGCGTCGTCAAGTTCGACGGCTACCAGCGGCTGTACAAGGAATCGCGCGAAGCCGAGGAAGGAAAGGCGCTCGAGGAAGAGCAGGGACTGCCGGCAATCGACAAGGGCGAGAACATTCCCGTGAAGTCCATCACGCCGTCGCAACATTTTACTGAACCCCCGCCACGCTTTTCCGAGGCGAGCCTCGTGAAAGAGCTCGAGCGCCTCGGCATCGGTCGTCCGTCCACTTATGCTT
>JBDSRC010000012.1:0-7537 GCA_039929505.1 Gemmatimonadaceae bacterium | reverse complement strand
CCGATTATTCCGCACATATCGTCTGGATTGTTGAATGTGTAACTGCAGCTCTATTCTTTGGCCGACCCCACCCCAAGCGCCTCCAGGGGCCTCCGGCAGTCCGAAACCAGCTTTTCCGCCTCAGGCGCCGTGGGCGCCTCGGCTATTACCCGCACAATTGGTTCCGTCCCGGAAGGCCTCACATGCACCCATCGGTCCGGCCAGGTCAGGCGCAGGCCGTCCTGGCGGTCGGCCTCGGCGCTCGGGAACTCGCGGGTGAGCGCTTCATACACCTTGTCGAGGGGAGCGTTCGGGCGGTCGAGCTTGTCCTTCACGATGATGTACCGGGGATACGCGTCGACGATCTTGGAGAGCGGCTTGTCCCCAGCGTCCAGGAGCAGCTGCAGCATGAGAGCAGCGCCGACGGGCGCGTCTCGCCCCAGGTGCAGCTCGGAGAGAATCACGCCTCCGTTCCCCTCTCCACCGATCGGCGCGTTCTCGCTTCGCATCCGGGTTGCGACATTCACCTCTCCCACCGGCGCGCGGATCACCCGCGATCCGGCCTCGGCTGCGATGTCGTCGACGATGCGGGAAGTCGACAGGTTCGTGACAACTACGCCCTTCCGGTGGCGGAGGACGACCTTGGCGGCGAGAGCGAGCGTGTAGTCCTCACCAATCGCCGAACCTTCCTCCGAGACGAGCGCCAGCCGGTCGACGTCCGGGTCCACTGCCATGCCGATCTCCGAGCCCGATTCACGCACCAGCTGCTGGAGATCTCCCAGATTCTCGGCGACGGGCTCAGGTGAATGCGGGAATATTCCGTCGGTCACCATGTGGATCGCCTCGACGCGGCAGCCGAGGAACTCGAGGAGAATCGGCATGAACGCTCCGCCGGCGCCGCGAACGCAGTCGAGCGCAACGCGGAATTTCCGCTTCCGGATTCCCTCGACGTCGAGAAACGGGAGCGCCAGAATCTTTTCAATGTGGCGCCCGGCCGCGTCTTTGTCCGAGGAAATAGTGCCCAGCTTGTCCCATGTTGCTCGCGGGATGTTGCCATCGACCACCTTCCACATCTCCGCCGCCTCGGCGTTGTCGAGAAAGAGTCCCGACGAAGCGATGAACTTGAGCGCGTTCCACTCGATTGGATTGTGGCTCGCTGTGATTGCGAGTCCGCCCGCGGCGTGGTGGTACTCGACGGCCATCTGCACGGTGGGAGTCGGAACCATCCCGATGTCCATCACGTTGCAGCCGACGGATTGAAGCGCGGCATGAACCACCGGCTGGAACATCGGTCCTGAAACACGGCTGTCGCGTCCGACGACAATCGTGGCGTGACCGGACCCGGATTTCGCGAGCGCCCACGCGCCAAACCCCGCGGCAAATTTCGCGACGACCTCGGGAGTCAGTGCTTCGCCGACGCGCCCGCGCACGCCGGAGACACTCACCATCAGACCTTCATAAGCCATTCGGACGCCGCCTCTTGCGAGAGAGTCAGTGGAAGCACGGTAATTTAGTCGCCCTGCCCCCGCCGGGACGTATAATGGGCCCCTCGCCGATTGATTAACTTCTCCGAAAGGGCTGCCCGTTCCGCGGCCGCGAATCCTCCCACGTCACCCACGTATGACACGCGTCTTCGACGAAGATCTGCAGGCAAAGTTCGGCACCCGGGCGATCCACGCCGGCCAGCGCCCCGACATGCTTTCCGGCGCGATCATGACGCCCATCTACACGACGTCCACCTACGTGCAGGAAGGACTGGGCAAGAACAAGGGCTACGAGTACGCGCGCGGAAAGAACCCGACCCGCGAAGCGCTCGAGAGAAACGTCGCAGCGCTCGAAGGCGGAACGCACGGATTCGCGTTCAGCAGCGGGATGGGGTGCACGGACTCGATCATGAAGCTGTTCAAGTCCGGCGACCACATCGTCTGCGGTGAGAGCATGTACGGCGGAACGTTCAGGCTGTTCGACAAGATCCTCAAGAACTTCGGGTTGACGTTCTCCTATGTGGACAGCCGTGAACCGCAGCGCGTCGCCGATGCCTGCCGGCCTACGACGGTCGCGATCATGATGGAGACGCCGACCAATCCGTTGATGCGGATAACAGATCTCTCGGCTGTCGGTGAGATCGCGAAGAGGTTCAACGCGCTTTTCATAGTGGACAACACGTTTGCATCGCCGTACTTCCAGAGGCCGTTCGATCACGGCGCCGACATCGTCTATCACTCGACCACGAAGTACCTCAACGGCCACAGCGACATGGTCGGCGGAATTGCGATCGTGCGCGACGACGATCTCGCCACGAAGATGCAGTTCATCCTGAACGCGGCCGGTGCCGTCCCGGGGGCATTCGACGCGTGGCTTGTGCTCCGCGGGACCAAGACGCTTCATCTGCGGATGCCGCGCCACGACGAGAACGGTCGTAAAGTCGCGGCTTGGCTGGCGGAGAAGATCGGGCACGAGAACGTGATCTACCCCGGCCTCCCCTCGCATCCGCAGCACGAGCTCGCGAAGCGGCAGATGAAGGGATTCGGAGGAATGATCTCCATTCTCACCGGCAGCAAGGACAAGGCGGCGAGGATACTGAGCAGGGTCAAGGTATTTTCTCTCGCCGAGTCGCTCGGCGGCGTCGAGAGCCTCATCAGCCACCCAGCGACGATGACCCATGCTTCGGTACCGGCAGAACACCGGAAAGAGCTCGGGATTGCCGACGATCTGCTGCGACTGTCGTGCGGAGTAGAGGACGTCGACGATCTGCTCGCCGATCTGGAGCACGCTTTCGGATGAAGGTCCTGATCGTTGGCGGCGGAGGGCGGGAGCACGCACTCGCCTGGAAGATTCGCCGCGACGATCCGAGTGCCGAGATACTGGCAGCGCCCGGCAACCCCGGGATCGCCGCGCTCGCGCGCTGCGTTCCGATCGCCGCTGACGACATCAAGCAGCTCGCCGCGCTGGCGGAGGAGGAGCGCGTCGATTTAACGGTAGTTGGGCCGGAACGGCCTCTTGAAGCGGGGATCGTCAATCTTTTCCAGTCGCGCGCGCTTCCGATCTTCGGACCTACGAGAGAAGCCGCACGCATCGAGACGTCGAAGCGTTTCGCCAAGGAGCTGATGACAAAGCGCGGCATTCCTACCGCGCGTGCGTCGCACCACAGCGACGCGCGTGAGGCCAAGCTCGCGCTCTCGCAGTTCACGGCACCGGTGGTGATCAAGGCGTCGGGTCTCGCATCGGGAAAGGGTGTGATCGTCGCTCAGAGCGCTACTGAAGCGGAGCGCGCAATCGACGCTATGCTGAGCGATCGTGTCTTCGGCAATGCGGGGCGCGAGATACTGATCGAGGAGTTCATGGAGGGCGAGGAGCTTTCGCTCTTTGTTCTGACCGACGGTGAAGTCGCGCTGCCGCTCCTCGCCGCGCGCGACCACAAGCGGCTCCTCGATGGAGACCTGGGCCCCAACACGGGCGGAATGGGCGCGTATGCCCCGGCAGCGCTTGGCACGCCTGACCTGCTGCAGGAGATCATGACGGTGATAATCGAGCCGACGCTCGCCGCGATGCGCGAGCAGGGCTTTCCGTTTCGCGGATTGCTCTATGCCGGCCTCATGATCACCGACCAGGGACCGAGAGTGGTCGAATTCAACTGCCGCTTCGGCGATCCCGAGACGCAGGCACTGATGCCGCTGCTCGACTCGCCGCTTCTCGAGCTGCTCGCGTGCGCCGCGGCTGGATCTATTCGCAGCTGCATGACACCACGCTGGAAGCCGCTCGTGTCGGTCGCCACCGTTCTCGCTGCAGAGGGTTATCCGGACAAGCCACGCGCGGGTGACGTGATCCGACTGCCCGCTCCAAAGGATGGGGATGAAGTCGAGATATTCCACGCGGGAACAGCCATCGATCCCGCCTCGGGCGAGCTCGCGACCGCGGGCGGACGCGTCCTCGCCGTCACCGCGGTCGCTCCAACGCTCACTGAAGCGAGAGAGAGATCGCTCGCGTACGCCGAGCGAATTTCGTTCAGCGGGAAACAGCTGCGCCGCGACATTGGCTGGCGGGAGCTCGCACACAGTGCCCGAGCTTCCTGAGACGGAGACCATCGCCCGCGATCTTAACAAAGCGATTCGCGGCCACAAAATCGTTTCAGTAACTGTTCGCAAACCCGACGTACTGCGTGAGGTCAAGCCGCGGTCGTTTGCGTCGAGGATGAAAGGGGCGACCATCGTCCGCACCTGGCGCCGCGCCAAGCTCGTGGTGACCGATCTGGACACCGGCGATCACCTCGTCGTGCAGCCGCGTTTCACCGGCGCGCTGCTCATCGACGACGGGAATCTCGATCCAGCTCAGCTCCGATATTCGACGATGCGGCTAGATCTCGACGATGGACGGTCGCTCCACTACGCCGATGTGCGGAGACTCGGCACGGTCGCGCTGATGAGCTCTCAGCGTTTTCCTCAGTATTCGGAGCGACTTGGCATCGAGCCACTTGACCGAACATTTACCGCCGCGCATCTATCGGGCGTTCTTCGGGCCACCACTCAGCCCGTCAAGCGAGTCCTGATGGAGCAGCGAAAAATTGCAGGCATTGGAAACATCTACGCGAACGAAGCGCTGTGGCGATCATGCATCGACCCATCGCGCGCAGGCGCGAGCGTATCTGCGGCTGAAGCAGCGCTCCTCCGCGATTCGATAGTCGCGTTGCTGTCGGAAGCCATCGAGGCGCGCGGCACCAGCTTCCGCGATTACCGGGACGCAAGCGGCAACCGAGGCTCGTTCGTCGAAAAGCTCGCCGCCTACGGTCGAGGTGGACTCCCCTGTCACCGTTGTGGAGCACGGCTCGTCTCTACGCATGCGATCGACGGTAGGGCGACTACACTCTGCGTCAGGTGCCAGGTCTGACATGATACGCGGCATCCCACGCGTCGAGCATCAACCTACCAGCGATGCGCAGCTCAAGCTCATGCGCTCGACTGTATGTGACGGCGCGGCCGATCGGCCCGGCATCTACCGCATGTTGTCCGCCGAGGGAGAAGTCCTGTACGTCGGCAAATCGAAGCGGGTGCGCTCGCGGCTTCTGAGTTATTTCCGCTGCGCGTATCCGGAAGACAAGGGCGCCCGCATCCTGCGCTCGGCGGAATCGATCGAATGGGAGTACACGCCGAGCGAGTTCGCGGCGTTGCTCCAGGAGCTGCGGCTGATCAAGAGATTCCGGCCGCGTTACAACGTCGCGATGAAGCGGGATGCGCGGCACTACTCGTTCATAAAGCTGACGTCGGGACCGGCACCCAAACTCGTTGTGGTTCGCGGCGCGTCGGGCGAAGACGCCTCGATCTATTATGGGCCGTTTGTTGGAGCGCAGAGAGTGGGAGAAGCACTCCGCGAGCTGAATGACGTGACGATGATGAGGGACTGCCGTAGCGATCTCAAGATGTTCTTCAGCGACCAGCACGAGCTGTTTCAGCTCTCACCCCGCACGCCGGGCTGTATCCGGCACGAGATCGCCAAGTGTCTTGGCCCCTGTGTCGGCGGGTGCTCCGCGGCGGAGTATTCGGCGCGTGTCGGGCTGGCGCGCGAGTTTCTCGATGGAACGGACGATGGTCCACTCGATGTGCTGCGGGTCGAGATGGAGCGGTTGAGCGCAGAGATGGAGTTCGAGCGTGCCGGAGTGTACCGCGACAAGCTCCAGCGGCTCGAGGCACTGCGCGCGCAGTTTGGGCGGCTGCGTTTCGCGGTCGAGAACCTCTCCTTCATGTACACGGTGCCCGGTCACGAAGGAGAGGACCGCGTCTATCTCATTCGGCGCGGAGTCGTGCGGGCAGAGGTCGTAAAGCCGCGCTCAACGAAGGATCGCCGCACCATGAAGGACCTGGTTGGCGACATCTTTTCGCGCAAAGACAAGCCGACGGCGCAGGTTCCCACGCACGAGATCGACGAGCTGCTGCTGCTTTCCTCGTGGTTCCGGCGGTTTCCAAATGAGATGAGGCGGACGAAGCAGGTCAGTTAACTGAACTGCACATGAAGGACGCCTGGCTCCCGCTTTCTAGCGGCGCAGCTGCGACCCCGTGAGAAGCCACTGCAGCGTCCCGCCGCCGGCTTCGACACTGGATGAGAAATCAAGAAGAGCGGCGCCCCCTTTGGTCAGTTCGACTCGCGACTCCCGCGCTTTGGTCATCAGCCAGGTGACAAGCATTCCGAGGTGAGGCTCGTGTCCAACGACTGCGACGACGTTGGCGGAGGCGTGCCCGTCGAGCCACGCGACGAGACTGGCGGGAGAGCTCTCGGGCGAGAGTGCTTCAACAGTGTTGACAGCGATGTCATCGTATGCCCTGGCCACGATTTTCGCCGTCTGCTGGGCCCGCACCAGTGGACTTGCGGCAAGCAAGTCAACGGTTTCAACGATTTCCCGGAGTCCGGCGGCGACTTCCCTCATCTTTCGCTTTCCGCGCTTCGTCAGCGGGCGGAGCGAGTCGTCCTTGCCAGTGGCGGCGAACATCTCACCGTCCTCGGCGATGCCGTGTCTGATAATCAGTAGCTGCATGCTGCCTAGCGCTCCCCGTCCCACCGCTTCACGAGACTCTGCTCGACCTCCAGGTGATCGAGCATTCGGGCGACGACGAAATCGACCAGATCTGAAATCTGCTTCGGTCGATGGTAGAAGCCGGGCGAAGCGGGCATCACCACTGCGCCCGCGCGCGTCAGCCGCAGCATGTTGGCGAGATGAATCGCGCTGAGCGGCGTCTCTCGCGGAACCAGAATCAGCTTTCGCCTTTCCTTGAGCGTGACGTCGGCGGCGCGCTCGATCAGTGACCGCGACGCTCCAGCGCTGATTGCCGAGAGCGTTCCCATCGAGCACGGACACACGATCATTCCCGCGGTGAGCGCCGAGCCCGACGCGGGCGGAGCGCCACGATCGTCGTTGCTGTAACTCTCGACGCACGAGTCCCATCCGCTCTTCCCGACAGCATCCCGGAGCGCCTCGATCGAGCCGATGCCCACCTCGGCTTCGAGCAACCGGAACCCATACTTCGACACTATGAGCGAAACGGACCGGTGGGCGGCGGTGAGTTGCTGGAGCAGCCTGACGGCGTAGGGGGCGCCCGATGCCCCGGTGATGCCAACGACGATCGGCGGAGTGGCGCTCATCGCAGCAGCCGCTCGGTCAAAACGAATCCGAGAAACACGATGCTGATCACGCCATTCATCGTGAAGAACGCCGCGTCGAGGCGCGACAGATCACTCGATTTCACGAGCGAGTGCTCTTAGAGGAGCAGGGCCGTGGCGACAGCAACGCCGACAGAATAGATGAGACCGGCACCAGCGCCAGTCCCGGCGACTGCGAGGCCCCCGACAGTCAGCACGTGCAACGCACGCGCTATCCACAACGCCCTTTCCTCTCCAAATGCGGCGGGCACGGAGTGCAGGCTGTTCTCACGATCGAAGCCCACATCCTGAAGCGCGTACAGGATGTCGAAGCCACCGACCCATGTCGCTACGGCGATCGCCAGCGCGACGAGCATCCACCACGGATCGCTCCACGCGCCCGTGATGGCGAGATACCCACCAACCGGTGCAA
>JBDSRC010000011.1:0-10690 GCA_039929505.1 Gemmatimonadaceae bacterium | reverse complement strand
GACTTGCCTTCTTTACCGAGGACGGTGGCGACACATGGCGCCGCACGGCGATGCCTGGACGGCGGTATGCGGTCGATTTCACCAGCGCCAACACGGTTCTCGCGGTCGGGAGAGACCCGTCGGTCGTGATTAGCGCGAATGGCGGCAGAACGTGGCAAGCTGCTTCCGGTCCGATCATCGAATCAGGCGCCCTCGTTGCGATTGCCGGCGTCGATCCTGGCTGGGTGTTCATGGCGAGCGATCACGCTCTTCACCACTTCGTCGATCCCAATCACACCGAGCCGCTGGCGACCGGACGGCTGCCGATTCCAGTCGACCTGCAGATTCCGGGCGGCCGCGCACTGCCGCGCGGCGTCTATGACGTCCTGTTCGGGCATCGCGGCGACCAGCATGTGGTGAAGCTGGATCGGAAAGGCGAGGTGAGCGAATCTGGTCAGGGAACGGCGGCATCGAGCTCCGGCAACGATCAGGAATCTTCGGAGCAGCTCGAGGCGGCGGTCGCGCGGCAAAAGAATCAAAAGCCGCCCGCGTGCGCGGCGCCATGCACGGCAACGTTTCCAGCCGAGGTCACCTACGAGAAGGAAGATGTTGGTTCAGGTGGGGGGAGCAGTGCCGTGTCGTCGTTCTTCAGGATTGCACTCGAGCCGACAGCGAGCGGAGTGGCCGTAGTCGTTCGAACCGCGGTCACACCACCGCGCAACCTAGCGCTGGCATTGGCGGCAGTCGGAGCGCCGCAGAGCTCCGAAGGCGAAGCGACTCAGGTCACAAAGAAGGCCGCCGCCAAGGGCGGCGGCCTTTTTGGGCGAATTCAAAAGGCTGCGAGCGGGGACGTGCGGGGTGCCATGGCTGGGGCAGCCAACCCTCAAGCAGCGCAACAGCGGCTGCGCGCAGCGAAGGCTGCTCCGCCGGCGGTCTACAAAGTGACGGTCCGCCACACGCTCGATCTGTTCGGCGAAAAGAAAAAGTGATGCCCTTGGCGCTCGCCGCGCTCAACCAACGCTGATCCGGAGACTGGGATGAACTTGAACATCATTGCCGCAACAGTGCTCGTGACAATCTTCAGTCCAGTCCTTGCGGGGTGTCAGACTTTGACGGTGTCCGTTACCGGGTCTGGCAAGGTTACGGGTCCCGGCATCGACTGCGGCTCGGACTGCAGCGAAACGCTGCCTCCGGTGAAAATCATTTCGGCGCGCCCGGGTAGACCAAACACAGTGGTCCTAACCGCGAGTGGCCCCGCGATGGCGGCCGGTGGAGTGAATTGGGGCGGCGCGTGTAAGGCGATAACTGGCCCCGTATGCACTGTAAGCGTGCCGGCGAGTGGGGCAGTGGTCTCGGCCCTATTTGCGACGGTCAGCGGGCCTGACATCGGGGGCGCAATCGGTGATGCGATGGGGAACATGCCTTCGTTCCAACCCAAAATAGCCGGGCCCGGCACAATCACTAAATCCGTATCGGGTGCGGTTGCAACGTATCGCGCCGAGCCGAACGCAGGTGCTCGCTTCGCCGGCTGGTCGGGGGCTTGTACTGGAACGAATCCCGTTTGCAGCTACACACCGAACTCGCAGTTCGTCAACTTGCAGGCAAGCTTCGGCTGGCCAGTCACAGTAGTGATCGAGGGGGCAGGTGGTCGGGTTACGGGTACGGGAATCGATTGCCCGACAGTCTGCACCGCCGTGGCCGTGCCTCCCAGTCTCGTCCTGGAAGCGACGGCAGTGTCCACAGCGTCACTTAAGGAATGGGGGGGTGACTGCAAGACGGGAACCAGCACTACGAGTGGAAAGACCTGCTCGCTGTCGGTGACCGGGCCGCTGACGGTGACTGCGAAGTTCGAAATATCGCTGCTCACTCCCGCGCCGTAGAACTGCGACGCGCAACAGTAACTAGAGCAGCTGTTGGCTGCACATGAGCAGGACCACTCTCACCTCTTCCTGTCCCGTCGAGCCAACGACTTTAGCTGAGTAGTAGAACGGTGCGCCTGGCATCCTGGCTTCCCCGAAGACGAGGACCGAGTCCGTCTGGGGCACCACTATCTCGAAATCGCCGTTGCCGTTGGTCATTGCGTATCCGAGCTTCTTCGCGCGTCTAACCTGAATCATGAGGCGATTGTACTCGACGACGGCCGCGCGAATCGCATCCGGGTCACCGGTCTCCCATTCAAGGGAGTCAAGAGCGACGAGTGACTTGCGGATTGCCGGCACCTTGGCGGCGTTGAACGCATGGACCCGCACTCCGGGCATGCCTGACGTCGTCGCTTTCACATCCGCGCACGGCTGAGCGCTGCCGTCGAGGAGGGTGGTTTCCGGCAACGGATGCATCAGGGACAACAGGCCAGCAATGACCGCACTTCGAAAAAACACTCGCGACTCCCTATGAAGGTCGTTCTGAAGACGCTCCAGGGCGCCTTTCGGAACCAAACTGACAGGTCAGTGAATCGTATCCGGTGCCTTTACACCGACGCGTAAGTGGGCTAAATTAGGAGGCTTACAGCGATTTAGAGAACCAGTGTCCGCGCCCCATAACGCAGGGCGCGAAGAGCAAATTCCAAAAAATGGCATTCGAGAGAGCACCCACCGTAGAGAAGTACCGCACCCACGAAACCGATAGCGGATCGACCGAGGTCCAGGTCGCACTTCTCACCGAGCGCATCAACTACCTGACGGGACATTTCCGCAGCCACGCGAAGGATCACCACAGCCGTCGCGGCCTGCTCAAGATGGTAGGGCGCCGCAGACGGCTTCTCGACTACCTTCGGCGCACGAACGTCGAAGGGTATCGTAAGATCATCGCCGATCTTGGACTCCGCTACTAATCTGGCTTTCTGATCCTACCGCGCGGGCGCACAATGCTGTCCGCGCGGTTGTGCTAATCAGAAACAACAAAAAACTTATGCAACGCATCGAAAGAACATTCGCCGGTAGACGCCTCGTCATCGAGACAGGCCGCATGGCGAAGCAGGCAGCGGGCTCAGCGCTCGTTCAGTACGGCGAGACGATGGTTCTCGCGGCAGTGACGGTCAGTGACAACGAAAGCCCACTCCCGTTTTTCCCCCTCCTCGTCGAGTACAAGGACAAGGCCTACGCCGCCGGCAAGATCCCGGGCGGCTTCATCAAGAGAGAAGGCCGTCCCTCCGATCCCGAAATCCTCAAGGCGCGAATCATCGATCGATCGATTCGCCCGCTCTTCCCTGAAGGCTTCAAGAACGAAGTCCAGGTCTTCATCTACGTCATCTCCGCCGACCAGGAGAACGACGCCGATGTAATGGCCCTCGTCGCCGCCTCGTTCGCGCTCAACGCATCGAAGATCCCGTTCATGGGACCGATCGGCGCCGTGCGCGTCGGCAGAGTGCAGGAGAAGTGGATCCTCAACCCGACTTTCCAGCAGCTCCCTTACAGCGACATGGACATCGTCCTTGCCGCTTCGATGGATTCGATCATGATGGTCGAAGGCGGAGCACTTGAAGCTTCTGAGGCGGATATCCTCGAGGCGCTGACGCTCGGCCACCGCGGAATCAAGGAGCTGATCGGAATTCAGGACGAGATGCTCAAGGAAAGCCGCGCCGAGAAGATGAAGTGGAAGAAGGCTGAGACCGCGGCGCCCCTCAAGGCTCGCGTTGATGCCCTTACCAAGGGACGCATCGCCGAAGCCATCAACCAGAAGGACAAGCACACCCGCATCGAGGCTGTTGAGCTGATCAAGAAGGAAGCGATCGCACAGCTCCTCACCGAGTTCCCCGACAACTCCAAGGATCTCAGCAACCTCGTTGGCGACGTCGAGTACCACACGCTTCGCTCCCAGGTGCTCGATAGCGGCAAGCGTGTTGACGGACGCGGCACCAAGGATGTGCGCGACATCACCATCGATGCGCCGGTTCTCCCGCGCGCACATGGATCCGCGCTCTTCACGCGCGGGCAGACGCAGGCGCTCGTCGCCGTGACGCTCGGCACCGCCAATGACGTGCAGCGGCTCGACAGCATCAATGATGCGGGCGAGACCACCAAGTCGTTCATGCTCCATTACAACTTCCCGCCGTTCTCCACCGGCGAAGTGCGCCCGATGCGTGGCACCAGCCGCCGCGAGATCGGCCACGGCAATCTGGCGGAGCGCGCGATCCAGGGTGTGCTGCCGGCATTCGAGGAGTTCCCGTACACGATCCGCATTGTCTCCGACATCCTCGAGTCGAACGGCTCGTCGTCGATGGCATCAGTATGCGGAGGGAGCCTCGCGTTGTTTGACGCGGGGGTGCCGCTGCGCTCGGCTGTCGCCGGCGTCGCGATGGGACTGATCAAGGAAGGATCGAAGTACGCGATTCTCACCGACATCCTCGGCACCGAAGACCACCTTGGCGACATGGACTTCAAGGTCGCGGGGACCGAGACCGGAATCACCTCGATCCAGATGGACATCAAGGTCGAGGGCCTCGACCTGCAGATCGTGAAGGAAGCCCTGGCGCAGGCGCGCGAAGGCCGGCTTCACATCCTCGGTGAGATGGCGAAGGCGCTGTCCGAGCCGAGAACGGATCTGTCGCAGTATGCTCCGCGCATCGTGACGGTCCAGATCAGCCCCGAGAAGATCGGCGACCTGATCGGCCCGAAGGGCAAGACCATTCGCGGCATTCAGGAGGAGACGGGTGCCGAGATCACCGTCGACGATACCGGCCTTGTAACAATCGCCGCTGTCGGTGGTGAGGCGATGGAGAGAGCGCGGCAGATGATTCAGGCGCTCACGGCCGAGCCGATCATCGGCGAGACCTACGAAGGGTCGGTCAAGAGCACCACGGCATTCGGCGCGTTCGTCGAGATCATGCCGGGCACCGAAGGCCTCGTCCACATCTCCGAGCTCAAGCACGGCCGCACGGAGAAGACGGAAGATGTCGTGAAGAAGGGCGACCGCGTGAAGGTCAAGCTGCTCGAGCGCGATGAGCGTGGACGCCTTCGTCTGTCGATGAAGGCACTTGTCGCCAAGCCGGAAGGTGAGCTGGCCGCAGTCGGAGTTGGTGCTGAAGGCGCTGGTTCCGGCGGCTCGACCGGAGAAGGCGTGTCGAATGGCGGGCAGTCTGAAGGCAGCGAAGGATCCGAGCGTCCACGGTCGGATCGCGAGGACAGGCCCCGTCGTCCGCGGAGCGGTGCCTCGCGCGGTGGTGGGGGACGCTCACGGGAGTGAGCGAGGTCGCGCAGTGCGCTGAGTCTGACCTTCGCCGCACCGTTCTCGCGAACGGCCTGACCGTACTCTCGGAATCAATGCCGGGAGTACGGTCGGTCGCTTTTGGGGCGTGGGTGCGGGCGGCATCGCTGCACGAATCACCGGAAAAAATGGGAGTTTCCCACCTCCTCGAGCACATGGTGTTCAAGGGGACTCCAACCCGGTCAGCGAGGGAGATCGCGCTCGCCCTGGAGACCCTCGGAGGATCGCTCGACGCATACACCGCGCGCGAGCACACTTCGTATCAGGCGAGAGTGCTGGACGAGCACCTGCCGCAGGCGGCCGAAGTCCTCGTCGACCTGATCTTCCGGCCGAATCTCAAACCCGCTGATCTCGCGCTGGAGCGGAAGGTGGTGCTCGAGGAGATCAATACCGTCGACGACACTCCCGACGACCTGGTCTTCGAGCTGCACAACGCCCAGCTATGGGGCGGACATCCATACGGCTATTCGATCCTCGGCACTCGCGAAACGATAGGTGAGCTCAGTGTCGCTGATCTCCGGAAGCTGCATTCGCGAGCCTATCACCCCGATCAGATCGTCGTCGCAGCGGCCGGAAACGTCGAGCATGACACCCTCACCGGCGTTCTCGAGGCGACCGGGTGGGGCGACATTCCGCGTGGGGGATTGCTTCCACTCGCATCTCCGGCTCCAATCGTGCAAGCGCCAGCAGCCGTGCACGTCGAGAAAGACACTACCCAGACTCACATCGTCATCGGCAGCCCTGCGTTCGAGCACCGCGATCCCCGGCGGTACGCGATGAGCATGATCGGAATGCTGCTGGGAGGCGGCATGAGCTCCCGGCTTTTTCAGCGCATTCGCGAAGAGCTCGGGCTCGCGTACTCCGTGTACGCGTTTCAGTCGTTCCATGAGGACGCGGGAATGCACGGCGTGTACGTGGGAACGGCTCCGGAAACCGCTCGCGCAGCCGTAGATGCGATCAACGACGAGCTGGAAAAGCTGTCGGCGCAAGGCCTCAGCGAAGTTGAGCTCGCCGCTGGAAAAAGCCAGCTCAAAGGGCAGATTACACTGTCGCTCGAGAGTCCGAGTTCGCGGATGTATCGGGCGGCCGGGGTGGAGCTGTACGGCGAGCCGTACCGCACCCTGGACGAAGTGCTTTCACTCGTCGACGCGATCGATGGGGATACGGTCGCGGAGCTTTGCGCCGGATTCTTTACCCCGGCGCGGCAGACTTTGCTGAGCCTGGGACCGCGCGCCGCCGCGTGATGCGGCTTCCTTCAACCTGCAATTCGAGCTTACCAGACTTTCAATGAAGATCGGCGTTCCGAAGGAGATAAAGACAAACGAGAATCGTGTGGCTCTCGTGCCTGCCGGAGCCGAGGCCCTTGTTGCGGCCGGCCACAGTGTGGTGATCGAGAGAGGCACCGGAGAGGGAAGCGGATTTCCCGACGAAGCGTACACGTCCGTCGGCGCGAAGATCGGACCTGACGCCGACGCGGTGTGGCGCGAGGCCGAGATGATCATGAAGGTCAAGGAGCCGATCGCCAGCGAATGGCCGCGCATGCGGAGCAAGCAGGTGATCTTCACCTACTTCCATTTCGCGGCCGACAAAAAGCTTACCGAGGCGCATCTCAAGAGCGGCGCCGTGTGCATCGCCTACGAGACGGTCGAGCTGCCTACGAGGGAGCTCCCGCTGCTGACACCAATGTCCGAAGTCGCCGGGCGCATGGCGGTCCAGGAAGGGGCCAAGTACCTGGAAAAGCTGTACGGCGGCCGTGGTGTTCTTCTCGGGGGCGTGCCCGGCGTCGCGCCGGCGAAGGTGGTGGTTCTCGGCGGCGGAATCGTGGGCATCAATGCCGCGAAGATGGCGGCCGGGCTGGGGGCGAAGGTCACCGTTCTGGACCTTGACCTCGAGCGCCTGCGTTACCTCTCCGATGTGATGCCGGCCAATGTCACGCTCATCTATTCGAATCGTCACAACATACTGGAACAGATCTCGACCGCCGATCTCGTTGTCGGGGCCGTTCTGATCCCAGGGGCAGTGGCACCACGCCTGATTCGCCGCGAGGATCTCAAGAGAATGCAGCCCGGAGCGGTTATCGTCGATGTGGCGATCGATCAGGGCGGTTGCGTGGAGACCATCAAGGCGACGACGCACGAAAACCCGACTTACGTAGTCGACGGCATCATCCACTATGGCGTTGCCAACATGCCGGGTGGAGTACCGCGGACGTCGACGCTGGCGTTGACGAACGCAACGTTCCCCTACGCGATGCAGCTCGCGAACAAGGGATGGAAGCAGGCGCTCAAGGACAACCCCGCACTCAAGAAGGGACTCAATGTCGTCGATGGCAAGGTGACTTATGCCGCTGTAGCTGAGGCGTTTGGCTTGCCGTTTACACCTCCTGATTCATATTTGAACTAATGCGCTGGCCATTCTTCAAGACGGGACAACTCTTTCCCGCAAACGCAATTGCCGTTGACCTCGGCACCGCAAACACGCTCATCTACGTGAAGGGCGAAGGCATCGTCCTGAATGAGCCTTCGGTGGTCGCGCTCGATCGCGAAACGAGGAAGATCAAAGGCGTCGGACTCGAAGCGAAGCGGATGCTCGGCCGAACACCCGAAAACGTAATCGCCGTGAGGCCGATGAAGGACGGCGTCATCGCCGACTTCGACGTCACCGAGAAGATGCTGAGATACTTTCTCGCCCTCATCATCGAGAACCACGTCTTCAAGGTGAAGCCGCGCGTGATCGTGTGCGTGCCTTCCGGCATCACCGAGGTCGAGAAGCGCGCTGTGCGAGACTCCGCGCTCGGCGCCGGCGCCAAGGAAGTTTTCATGGTGGCTGAGCCGATGGCGGCGGCGATCGGGGTCGGGCTGCCGGTTGAAACGCCGACCGGAAACATGGTCATCGATATCGGTGGCGGTACGACCGAGATCGCGGTCATCGCTCTCTCCGGAATCGTCAGCGATACGTCGATCAGAACGGGCGGCGACGAGCTGGACATGGCCATCGTCCAGTTCATGCGCAAGAACTACAACCTCCTCGTCGGAGAATCCACCGCCGAGCAGGTGAAGATTCAGATCGGGTCCGCGGCGCCGGTAGGCGATGAGCGCGAGATGGACGTGAAGGGTCGCGATCTCGTGTCGGGAATCCCGAAGACGGTGCGAGTACACTCGTCGGAGATCCGCGATGCGGTGCAGGAGCCCATTCAGCAGATCGTCGACGCCGTTCGTCGCGCGCTCGAGATAACTCCTCCCGAGCTTGCCGCCGACATCGTCGACCGTGGAATAGTGATGACCGGCGGAGGGGCACTAATTCGCGGGCTCGATGTACTACTGTCCCAGGAAACGGGACTTCCGATTCACGTCGATGAGGATCCGCTCACCTGCGTCGTTCGCGGGACCGGCCGGATCCTCGATGACGAGGCGAAATACTGGTCGGTTCTGGCGACCTGAGGTAAACCGTGGCGCGCGCTGTACGAGGCAATCCCAGGATCGACCTGATCATAGTCACGACGCTCCTCGTGCTCGCGCTGGCGGCGCGCACGCTGCCGGCGACGATGCGGGATCCGGCGGCAACGACGATGCGGCGGACTTTTCTCGCGCCGCTGGTAATGCTGCAGGGCCGTTCGGAAATGAGCCGGGCGTCACTGCTGCTGGCCGAGTCGAAGACAGCGGTGCGAGACAGCGTTTCGCTGGCCGCGATGAAGGCGGGCTCGCTCGAGGGCGAGAACGACAGGCTCCGCCGGCTGATGGGACTTGGCTCGCGTCTGCGCTGGGGCTTCGTTCCGGCGGAAGCGCTGCACGGCCGTGGAATCCGCGATGAAACGACGGTCATCCTTACCGCGGGGTCGCAAGCGGGAGTAAGCAGGTTCAGCCCCGTGCTCGCGCCGGAGGGACTCGTTGGCGTGGTCGACCAGGTCGATCCGACGATGAGCCATGCGATGCTCTGGACGCATCCGGATTTCCGGGTGAGCGCGATGTCGCCGGACGGAAGCGCGTTTGGAATTGCGCAGGCACACCTGGGTGGCTCAACCGGTGGATACCTCATCGAGCTTCGCGGAGTGCCGTTCAGGGCGACGCTCAAGCCGGGGTCGCTGATCGTAAGCTCGGGTTGGGGCGGAGTGTGGCCCCGCGGTATTCCGGTCGGCACCGTGCTTCAGGAGATCAAGACGTCCGAGAGCTGGGCCCGGACATATCTGCTGCGCCCCGCCGTCAATCCGGCGGATGTCTACTCTGTAATGATTCTGCGGCGCGATCGCGTCGCGAGAGGTCTCGACGGCGTGTGGGAGAGCGTAGCGGAAGCCGAGGCGGCTGCGGCGAGGATCGTGGTCGCTGGTGATTCAGCGGCCAAGAGCGCGGCACTCGCTGAAGCGGCTGCGCGTCGTGCGGTCATCGACAGCACCGCCCGCGCGAGCGGCGCGCCAATTCCCGCCGCTGGAGACAGCGCGCGAGTGTTGACCCCGGCTCGCCCGCGTCCCGCCCCTCGTCCGGTGCCGGCCGATACAGGCGGACCGAGGGTGCTGACTGGTCCGGAGCCGACCGATACCGCGCCGCGCCAACCGCCGCCTACCGATACCCTTCCAGGACGACCGGGATTGACACGATGAACGTTGGTGCAGCCGTTCGCGCGACAATCACCTTCCTGATCTTCATCGTTCTCCACTACACGCTCCGTCCTCTTCTGGGGTGGAGAGCGCCGATGGACTTTCTGGTTCTTGCGCTCCTGCTCGCAGCCGTCAGAGTGCGCCCGGGAACGGCAGCGATCATCGGGTTTCTGCTGGGCCTGGTGTCCGACTCCCTCGCGCCCGAAGCGCTTGGAGCGGGCGCCATCGCGATGACCACGATCGGCTTCGGGGCTTCATACCTCAAAGCGGTCTTCTTCGCGGACAACCTGGTACTGAATGCTTTCTTCTTCTTTCTCGGAAAGTGGGTGTTCGACATCATGTACTTCATCGGTGAGCAGCGCGTCCACGGCGTGGAGCTGGTGCAACAGCTGCTGCTTTGGTCGCCGTTGTCGGCGGCTGTTACCGCCGCCGCGGGCGTGCTGTTACTGTTCATTTTGCGCCCGCTCCTGGAGCCGTCCTCCTCATGAGCTTTCACCCGAACGACATTGCGCGTCGAGCGCGTGCCAGCTCGATGGCAATCATGATCGGCTTCCTGGTGCTCGCCGGGGCGTTCTTCCGGACGCAGGTACTCCAGCACCGTCAGTACGTTATGCAGTCCGAAGAGAATCGGCTCCGTCCGATTCCGCTCCCGGCGCCTCGCGGCATCATCTACGACCGCAAGGGCGAGGTGATCGCCGAGAACCTTCCGGCGTACTCCGTGTCCATTACGGCGCCGAACGAGGACAGCCTCCGCAGCGCGCTCGACCAGCTGGCGAGCACGCTTCAGCTCGAGCGATTTCAGATCAACGCCGCGATCAGGCGCTACCGGCGCGCTCCGACGAGACCGACGGTGGTTCTCAACGACGCGTCGATCGACATCGTGTCGGTACTCGAAGAGCACCGCCTCGACTATCCGCG
>JBDSRC010000010.1:0-4032 GCA_039929505.1 Gemmatimonadaceae bacterium | reverse complement strand
TCCTGTTCGCGGTCGCGCCCGACGCCGGCTGGTTCGGTTACGCTCCCCTGACGACCAAGCCGTACTCGCAGGGAATCAACATCGACTTCTGGGTGATCGGACTCCTTATCCTCGGCGTCTCGTCGCTCGCGACAGCATTCAACTTCATCACCACGATCATCAACCTCCGCGCACCCGGCATGACGCTGATGCGGATGCCGATGTTCACCTGGATGGCGTTCATTGTTCAGATCCTGGTCGTCCTCGCGTTCCCGGTGATCACGATCGCTTTGGTCTTCCTGTTATTTGATCGCTTCTTCGGGACGAATTTCTACAATACCGTCGGCGCGGGAGCCGATCCGCTGCTCTGGCAGCATCTCTTCTGGATCTTCGGACACCCCGAGGTCTACATCCTGGTCCTGCCCGCCTTCGGCCTCGTCTCTGAAGTGCTTCCGACGTACTCGAAGAAACCGCTGTTCGGTTATCCGGTGATGGTCTATTCCGGCATTCTCATCGCCGTGCTCGGCTTCGGCGTGTGGGCGCACCACATGTTCGCGGTCGGCCTGGGTCCCATCGCCGACACGTTCTTCGGATTGAGCACCATGCTGATCGCGATTCCGACCGGGGTGAAGATCTTCAACTGGATCGCGACAATGGCGCAGGGCGCGATACGTTACACGACGTCGATGCTGTTCGGGATATCGCTGGTCGGACTCTTCATTATCGGCGGCATCTCGGGGATCATGCACGCCTCGCCGCCGGCCGACCTCCAGCAAACGGATACGTATTTCATCGTGGCGCACTTCCACTACGTGCTGTTCGGCGGCTCGATCATGGGAATCTTCGCGGGCATCTATCACTACTTCCCGAAGGTCATGGGCCGAATCATGGACGAGAGGCTGGGCAAGATCCATTTCTGGCTCACCTTCATCGCGATGAACCTGACGTTCTTCCCGATGCACTTCGCCGGAATGCAGGGAATGCCGCGCCGGATCTACAGCTATGAACCGGGTCAGGGCTGGGACATCTACAACGCGATGTCGAGCGCCGGCGCCGCGATCTTCCCGATCGCGATGCTGATCTTCATCTACAATTTCTTCAACAGCCGGAAGCGCGGAGCGATTGCCGGGGCCGATCCATGGGGAGCTGGAACTCTGGAGTGGACGATTCCGAGCCCCCCACCAGAATACAACTTCGCCAGGATCCCTACCGTCACCAGTCGGTATCCGCTCTGGGAAGGAAAGGAAGCCGACCTGGAAAGCGCGCGCGCCAACCGTGTCGAAGGAAAGACAGCCGCCGATCTCGGGATCATTCTTCCGTACAGCACGATCAAGCCGCTGATCGTCGCGTTCGGCTTGGTGCTGATGTTCTGCGGTCTCCTCACCACCCACCTGCTCATCTATATCGGCGCCGCGACCATGGTCGGAGCGTTGTACGCCTGGCTTCTTAGCCCACTCGAGCCGGAGCACCACTAGCCAATGACTGCCGCAGCCGCTCACCACTACACTTCGACCGGACTCGACAACCGGAAGATCGCAATCTGGGCCTTCATCGGCTCGGAATGCATGCTGTTCACGTCGCTGATCTCGACTTACATGATCTACAAGGGACGGAGCGTCGTCGGCCCGTACCCGCACGAGGTCTGGACCAACCCGGCCACCGGCCAGGTGATGAAACCGATCCTGAACATTCCCGTGACGTCAGCCTCTACTTTCGTGCTGCTGATGTCTTCGCTGTTCATGGTGCTGGCACTCGCCGCCGTCCAGAACAAGCACGTGCCCAAGCGCAACCGCAGCGAGGAGATCCTGGGGTCTTCCAAGCTCTGGCTCTGGGCGACCGCCATCGCCGGCGCGACCTTCCTCGGCTTCCAGGCCTATGAGTTCACGTCGTTCGTACACGAAGGGCTCACCATCAAAACGAACCTGTTCGGCTCGACATTCTTTACGCTGACGGGCTTCCACGGCGCGCACGTTACCGCCGGTGTGCTCTGGCTGGTCACGCTGCTCGCGATCGACTACCGCCGCGGCCTCGGGCCGGCTGATGCGATGGCCGTCGACCTCGCCGCCCTGTACTGGCACTTCGTCGACGTGATCTGGATCGTGATCTTCACTCTCATCTACCTCATTAAGTAGGCGCCATGGATACTCATTCGCCTGGCCATCTGCCCGATTCCGCCGAAGCGCACGCACACGCGCCGCACGCCGAAGAGGCTTACCACCCGACGTGGAAGACCTACAAGTGGGTGGCGTTGATCCTGTTTCTGATAACTGTCGCCGAGGTGTGGGCGTATTACATCCCTTCCTTCGTGGCATCGCGCGCGTTCGTCCCGATCCTGCTCATCATGTCGGCGGCCAAGTTCATCATCGTCGTCATGTTCTACATGCACCTCAAGTACGACCACAGATTGTTCCGGGTGCTTTTCACCGGCCCGCTCCTGATCGCGGGCCTGACGCTCATCGCGCTGCTATTCCTGTTCGGGCAGCTCGTCATCAAGCTCTGATGTAGCATGCTGGCCATGGCGCTTCTCCACCCCATCGCGAAGATCGAATGGTGGCGGTGGTCGATTCATCCGAGCACCGTCATCGGGCTCGCCGCGCTGGGAGTGCTGTACCTGTGGGGAGCGCACCGTCGCGGACGAAAGCCGGAGCCGAGCCAGCAGGTTTCGTTTTTCCTCGGCCTCTTCGTGATGTTCGCCTCGCTCAACGGCCCGATCCACGATCTGAGCGATGGCTATCTCTTCAGCGCGCACATGGTGCAGCATCTCATCCTGACGCTGCTGATGCCGCCGCTGATTATCGCGGGAGTCCCTGGGTGGATGTTGCGGCCGCTGCTTGGCAATCGCGCCGTCGCCGCCATCGCGCGGACGATCACGAAGCCGATCGCCTGCTTCGTGATCTTCAACGTCATCATCGCCGCGTGGCACCTGCCTCCGCTCTACAACGCGGCGATGGCCAACCACGACATTCACATCCTCGAGCACGTGATGTTCATGGTCGCCGCAATTCTGATGTGGTGGCCGCTCATGAGTCCGCTGCCGGAGCTGCCGCGGCTCGCGTACCCGGGGCAGATGCTCTACAGCTGGCTGATGACGATTCCGATGTCCATCACCGCGATCTATATCGCGATGGCGGACTCGGTGCTGTATCCGGCCTACTCCGCTGCGCCCCGCATTCTCCCGCTCTCCCCTCTCGAGGACCAGCTCCTCGGCGCCCTCATCATGTGGATCCCGGGTGGAATCATATTCTATATCATCATGACGGTGGTGTTCTTCAAGTGGAACGCCCGCGGCGAGGACTCGACCGCGGGCGCGCAGGTTGACTGGAAGCCGTCGGCCGCCTGACAGAGCTCGACGCCGTGCGTTCCAGGGGCGGCACTGCCGACGTACCGGACATTCTCGTGCTCCCTCCGGTGCTCGTCGGAGGAATGCTGCTCATCGGAGTGCTGGTTCACTACGCTCTTTGGACGGTCACGCTGATGCCGACTGTGCTTGCTCGCGTGCTCGGAGTCCTGGTATTCGTCTCGGCGGGAGCTCTGGCCCATTTTGCCCAGCTGGCCATGAAACGCGTCGGAACGAGCATTCTGCCGACGCAACCAACGCTCGCGCTCGCAACTGATGGTCCGTACCGGTTCTCGCGCAATCCGCTCTACGTCGCCGCCATCGGCGTATACCTGGGCGTTACCCTCTGGGTCAACGGACTGGCGCCACTGTTACTGATGGTTCCGATGACGTGGCTACTTCATTGGGGCATCGTTCTCCGAGAGGAGCGGTATCTCCAGTCCAAGTTTGGCACCGCTTATCAAGCCTACCGGACGACTGTGCGGCGCTGGTTATAGACCCTGCTAAATGCTCTGTTGACTACCCGCCTGAATAACTTAGGTTCTAGTTATTCAGCGGTACGGGAGGGTTCGTCGTAGACGGCACTCAGGGGAGCCAGATGGCAGACGAGGGGAATGTCGTAACCGGCGCGCAACGCACCGCGGCAAAAGTCGCGGCGGTTGCTTTCCCGGTCTCCATCGCGTTCCTGGCCTACGCGAACTTTGGCGTGCGCGGGC
>JBDSRC010000009.1:0-6789 GCA_039929505.1 Gemmatimonadaceae bacterium | reverse complement strand
GAGCGCGCATCGCCGGAGAGCTGCACGTCACGAACCTCCCAGCGCCCACTCGTGAGCTGGCGCCTGCCAGTACCATCCGGAAGCATCGTGTACAGATGCGAGAATCCGTCGGCTTCCGAGGTGTACCAGATGCGCCGGCCGCCTTCGAACCATCCGGAGCAAGAGGCACACGGGCCTCCTACCCACGCCGAATCGCGCAGCGTCTCAATGGTGGTCAATGCGCCCGCGGGATCGACGAGCTGAGTGAGGCGGGTCTTGTTGTCGGCGCTGTGCGCCTGGAGAAGTCCGCGCGTTCCGGCGTCGTTCCAGCCGATCAGCCGGAAAAATCCGCCCGTGGTGTCGGAGCCGAACGGCTTGAGCCAGGTCGCGGTTCCCGCCGGCAGCGTGATCACGCCGACGCGTCCCTTCTCCGTGACATCGCCGACTTTGGTGCGAACTCTCAGGTCTTCGGTGTAGCCGGTGCGCGTCACGTACTGAGGAACGTCGGTTGCGCGTGTGGCGGTCGTCGGAATGCGCGTGCTCACCAGAACCGAGCGGCCCGTCGGCGAAACCGAAAAGCGCGAAACCTCCTCCCCTTGCTGCAAGTAGAGCGGCTTGAGCCCGAGCGACTCGCGCGTGCGCCGGTCAGCGCGCGCAATGCTGTCGGCGCGAATCCGGTCGCGGACCGACTCGAACAGGTCGCGCTGCTGCTGCTCGAGCCTACCACGCTGGCCTTCGGCTTTGGCGGAGTCGGTCGGCTCGGGACCGGCGCGGATGTCGGTGACCTGGCGCATGAATCCGGTCGCGAGATCGATCGAATAAACGTTGTTGTCGCGGATGAAGAAAACCTGGTCGTCGCGAGCGGAGAACTGCGGAGTCCTCTCGGCGGCAACCGTCTGCGTAAGGCGCCGGGTCGTTCCGGTAGTCAGATCATTGATGAAGATGTCACCGTTTGATTCCACGGCGGAAAACCGGCCGTTGCTCGACCGGTCTTCCTGCGCGAACTGAGGCCCGGTGGAGTCGACTTGCTGCATCGAAACCCGTTCCGGTTTTGCACCCGCTACCGCGCGCACTCGATACTGCGCCGGCTGTTCGCGCCAATCCTTCCCGGCTTCCACCCACGTGAAGTAGATCCACCGGTTGTCCGCGCTCCACCGCACGTTCTCGGGCTGGCGCCCGTAGAGCTCGGGGCCGCGCATGATGTTCCTGATCGAGAAGTCGAATGGCGGAGGAGATTGCGCGGCGAGTGGCAGCGAACGTCCGGCGGTGATTGCGATGCCGAGGGAAAGCGCGCTGAGCGTGTGCGTAAGAAAAGTTCTGTTCACGGGTTCACGATAACGGTTTGGGATTCACCGAGGCGCCGACTATACACGATCGCTCCGAGTGAGAAGCGCGATGCCGAAGATAATCACTGGAACCCTCACGCCGCACGGCTCCCCGCGTCGAACGGCACTTCCGTGCTACGCGCTGCTTTACGGCCGCTCAGGATCTCGAACCACTCATGGGCCGATGCGACGAGAATTACGATCACCGACACGATGAAGAATGCAGCCACCGCGGCGTCGATCCTGTCGTTCAGAATCATCCTTCCAGCGTCGGCAAACGACTTTGCTCCAGCCGGCAGTTGCTGCGCGTCAATCTGGTCCTTCAGCATTCGTGCGTGAGCCAGAAATCCCAGCCGTGGATTTGCCGAGAAGATCTTCTGCCACCCGGCGGTCATCGTCACGGTCACCAGCCATGCGAGAGGAACGAGCGTCACCCACGCATAGTGTGCTTTTCCCATCTTGATGATGATCGTGGTCCCGACGCACAACGCGACCGCGGCGAGCAGCTGATTCGAGATTCCGAAGAGCGGCCACAGTGAATTGATCCCGCCGAGCGGATCCTGAACGCCCTGGTAGAGAAAGTAGCCCCACATCGCGACGACGAGCCCGCTCGAGATCAAGACCGCCGGATACCACGATACCCGGCCGATCGGTGCCCACACGTGCTTGAGCAAATCCTGGAGCATGAACCGTCCGACCCGCGTCCCGGCATCAACCGTCGTGAGGATGAACAGCGCCTCGAACATGATCGCGAAGTGGTACCAGAGCGCCATCGCGGTCGGCCCGCCGAGCACGCTGGAGAAGAGCTGGGCCATGCCGACGGCAAGGCTCGGCGCGCCTCCGGTGCGTGACAGCATCGAGCTTTCACCCACCTGCTCCGCGAGCAGCTGCATCTGTCCCGGCTCGAGAGTGAATCCCCAGTTCTGCACCGCCGCCGCCGCGCTCGCCGCGGTCGTGCCGATCACACCGGCCGGAGCGTTGATCGCGAAGTACACGCCGGGTGTGAGCACACACGCGGCGATGAGCGCCATCACCGCCACCAGCGACTCGGTGAGCATTCCGCCGTAGCCGACGAGGCGGGCGTCGCCTTCGCTCGCGAGCAGCTTCGGCGTGGTTCCGGACGCGATCAGGGCATGAAACCCACTGATCGCTCCGCACGCGATGGTGATGAAAGCGAAAGGAAATATTTTGCCGGCAAACACCGGCCCTGTTCCGTCGGTGAACTGAGTGAGCGCCGGCATCTGTAACGGTGGGAGGACTATCACGATTCCGAGTGCGAGCGCGAGCACTACTCCGATCTTCACGAACGCCGAGAGGTAGTCGCGCGGGGCGAGCAGTATCCACACCGGGAGCACCGAGGCGACGAAGCTGTAGCCCATGATCAGAAGCGCGAGCGTCGTCCCCGAGAGCGTGAACGCCGGCGCGAGATCCGGAGTCTCTGCCACCCAGCGTCCGGCATAAACCGACAGGACGAGGAGCACCAGCCCGAACCCGCTCGCCTCGAGGACGCGGTGCGGACGAATCCAGCGGAGGTAGACTCCCATCAAGAGAGCGGTGGGGATGGTGAGACCGATCGTGACGACTCCCCACGGGCTGTCCTTGAGCGCGTTCACGACTACCAACGCGAGCACCGCGATCAGCACGATCATGATGCTGAGAACCGCCATGAGCGCGGTGTAGCCGGCGACGGGCCCAATCTCCTCTTTCGCCATTTGGCCCAGCGATTTCCCGTCTCTGCGCACGGATGCGCAGAGAATCACGAAGTCCTGAACGGCACCGCCGATCGCGACGCCGACGATGATCCAGAGAGCGCCCGGCAAATACCCGAACTGCGCGGCCAGCGTCGGCCCTACGAGCGGACCTGGCCCCGCGATCGCCGCGAAGTGGTGGCCGAACACGATCCATCGATTCGTCGGCGTGAAATCCCGCCCGTCGTTGAGCCTGACGGCGGGCGTCGTCCGCGCGGGATCGAGCGCGAAAATCTTTGCGGCGATGAACCGGCTGTAGAACCGGTATGCAACGGAGTAGGTCGAGATCGCCGCGACGAGCAGCCACGCCGCGTTCACCGGCTCGCCACGCGACAAGGCGAGCACGGCAAAGCTCGCGGCGCCGGCGAGGGCGACGAGAGACCAGACGACCAGTGAGCGGACTCTCTGCATTGATACCGGTGTGCGTGAGCGGTGAAATTGAGTATCGGTTAATTTTCTCGCAATCCACCAATGACACTCTGAGAGCTCTCGCGACCGTCATCGCCGCCGCAGCCGTACTGGCGGCTTGCGCCAGGCAGCCCACCAATCAGGTGCCGGCTGCCGGGGAGCAGCCGTCCCCGACCGCGATTCGCCCGCTGGAACGCATGGCCGGACAGCAGGTGCTGGTTCTCCCGGTGCAGTACGTGTCTTTCCACGACAGTCTCGGCTGGCAGCAGGCGGTTCCCAACCGCTCAGCCTACCTGGCCGGACTCGACACCGTCATCGCGTCGACGCTGACCGCGCGCGGTCTCGGTCAGGCGTGGACCTTCGGGCCCGAGGTCGCGCGATCCGCGCGGCTCAACAGCATCATCATGCCCGACGCCCGCGCTCTGTCCGCCGAGTGGCTCCGTGGAAGGCTGCTCGCCGATCAGACGGTGCGAGATCCGCTCGCATCCCAGGTTCGCTCGCTCGTGGGACTCAAGGGATCGCGGTACGCCATCCTTCCAGTGGAGATCAGGTTCGAGGGCAAGCGTGGTACGGGCGTTGCGACGCTGAGACTGGTGATGATCGATTCGCGACTGGCGCAGGTGAGATGGGTCGGCGAGATCAAGAGTGATCCCGCCGCGACGTTCTCGCCCGCGCTCGCCGCGAGTCTGGCCTCCCGTTTCGCCGACCTGGTTGCCGAGCCCTAAGCTCAGTCCGGAGTGGCCGGCGTGACGACAATCTTTCACGTCTCCGATCTTCACTTTGGCTGGCCCGCCGTCCCCGAGCAGATCGAGGCAATCGAGCAGACGATTGCTGCCGAGGGATTTGATGTAGTGGCCATATCCGGAGATCTCTCTCAACGGGCAAGGGCGGGCGAGTTTCAGCGCGCCGCTGCATTCATTCGCGACGCGTCGAAGGTGAGCAAGGTGATTACGATCCCGGGCAATCACGATGTCGCGTGGTGGAGCGCCCCGCTCGGCTTGCGCAACAAGGCGAGGGCGTACCAGAACTACCGGAGGTTCATCGACCCCGATCTCGAGCCGGTGCTGTACGTCGAGGGAGCCACGCTCGTCGGCATCAACACCGCGCACGGGGTGACGAGGCGAACGCTCACCTGGAACCTCCGCGACATCTCCATTATCGGCGACGTGAAGCGGCAGCAGCTCGAGATCGCCCGTGAGGCTTTCGAGACGGGTCCACCTCGGAATGCGCGCGTCATCGTCATGCACCACAATCCCGTGAAAGGCGAGCTGTCGGGACGCCACGGACTCAAGAACACCCAGAAGATCCTGGGCGCTTTCGCCGAGATGGGAGTGGACCTGGTTTTGTGTGGCCACGACCACCAGGAATCGGTGCACTACATCGAGCACACGAAGAAGGGCACTGTGATCTCGACGGCGGGAACAGTCTCGGAGAGATCGAGAGGGGGCCGGCCTTCGTCGGTGAATGTGATCGAGATCAAGCCGGACTCCATCGATGTTACCACGCGCGTTTGGGCGAAATCCGCCGGCAATTTCATCAAGGGCCCCCACAAATGCTTCAAGCGATAGCGTCAATGTGGCGGCAGCGGGACAAGGATCAGCTCGCGCTGGGGTTCGAGGAGGAACCGCCGCGCAGTGCCGAAGAGCTGCGCGCACACCTGATGCGACTCGGCCTCGGCTCCCGGTACCGGGTGCGACTGACCTCGAACAGGACGGTCGTCGTCAGCTACAGCCGCGGAGAGCTTCGCATTCACACCAGCTTTCTCGCCGCCGACGAGGATGTCTGGAAAGCGATCATCACCTTTGTACATGGGCGTAACCGCGTCGTTCGTCAGGAAGCTCGCCGTGCCATCCTCCAGTTCCCCGTGATCAGCTCCGACTCTACCGCGCGTCGGCGGCGACGGCCTGAGCGCGATCATCCGGCTGATGCGATGCTCCTCGAGGAGCTCTGTCGTTGGCACCAGTCGTACAACGGGGAGCGATTCGGCGGCGCGCTTCGCCCTGTACGCATCCGCATCTCGCGCCGGATGAAGAGCAGGCTCGGGCATTACACCCCGGCGGCCGAGGGCGCCGAGCCCGAGATCGTGCTGAGCCGGCGTCACATCCGCCGGGACGGCTGGCCGGAAACGCTGCACACTCTGCTGCACGAGATGGTGCACCAGTGGCAGGACGAGCAGGGCATCCCGGTTGATCACGGTGGTACCTTTCGCGCCAAGGCTCGCTCCGTCGGAATCACCCCTCTCGCCTGCCGCGCAGTCGCATAAAGCACCGGCCAGCTAACTTTCCCCGCATGGCAACTGATTTCTACAACATCGACTCGGCGCTCTCCGAAGAGGAGCGCGCCGTCCGTGACACTATCCGCGCATTCGTCGACGAGAAAGTCCTTCCCATCATCGGCGACTGTTACGTCGAGGGGCGATTCCCCAGGGAGCTCATCCCCCAGATGGCCGAGCTGGGAATGTTCGGGGCGAACCTGCCCGAGGAATACGGGTGCGCCGGGCTCAACAACGTCTCGTACGGCCTGATCATGCAGGAGCTCGAGCGCGGCGACTCGGGCGTTCGCTCCTTCGCATCAGTCCAGGGCGCACTCGTTATGTACCCGGTTTATGCCTTCGGTAGCGAGGATCAGAAGCGCCACTACCTCCCTAAAATGGCAAGTGGCGAAGTGATAGGATGCTTTGGATTGACGGAGCCCGACTACGGGTCGAACCCGTCTGCCATGATCACCCGCGCCCGCGAGCAGAAGGACGGAAGCTGGGTGATCAACGGCGCCAAGATGTGGATCACCAACGGGTCGACGGCTCAGGTGGCGATCGTCTGGGCGAAGACAGGCGATGACAAGAGCGACAAATCGATTCGCGGCTTTATCGTCCCCACCGATGCGCCGGGTTTCTCGTCCAAGGACCAGAAGGGAAAGCTGTCGCTCAGAGCTTCCGACACGAGCGAGCTCGTGCTGCAGGACGTGAAGCTTCCGGCGACGGCGCTGCTGCCCAAGTCCGGCGGGATCAAGAGCCCGCTCATGTGCCTCACCCAGGCCCGATACGGAATTTCGTGGGGCGCGATGGGCGCGGCGATGGCGTGTTACGAGGAAGCGGTTGCTTACGCCGGCAATCGTGTGATGTTTGGAAGGCCGATCGGAGGGTTCCAGATCCAGCAGCAACGCCTCGCCGATATGCTGACTGAGCTCGTCAAGGGTCAGCTGCTGTCGCTCCACCTCGGCCGGCTCAAGGACGCGGGGACGTTTTCTCCCCAGCAGGTGTCGCTCGCAAAGCGAAATAATGTCAGTGTCGCGACAGACATCGCCCGCGAGGCGCGGCGCCTTTTAGGTGC
>JBDSRC010000008.1:0-3152 GCA_039929505.1 Gemmatimonadaceae bacterium | reverse complement strand
CTCGGGAGCGGTTCGGCGTAACGGCTGATCTGACCACACTGGGCAAGGTGATTGGCGGCGGCCTTCCGGTCGGCGCATACGGAGGGCGGCGGGACGTCATGGCGCTCATCGCGCCATCTGGCCCGGTATACCAGGCGGGGACGCTCTCGGGCAATCCCCTCGCAATGGCCGCCGGTCTGGCGACGTTGACCGCGCTGACACCGGCCCTGCACGAGCGAATCGAGGAGCGCACGGTTGCGATGGTCGAAGGTTTGCGAAGGATGGCCAGCGACCTTGGCGTCCCATTTTCCGCGGGAAGCGCGGGCTCGATGTGGGGCTTTTTCTTTTCTGCTCAGCCGGTGACGAATTTCGCCGAGGCGAAGGCGTCCGACGTTGGATTATTCAGGAAATTCTTTCACGCCGCGCTCGAGCGCGGAGTGTATCTGGCACCATCACCTTTCGAAGCGGCTTTCATGTCGGCGGCGCACGGCGATGACGATATCGCTACCGCGCTCGACCGGCTGAAGTCCGCGATGGAGCAGGCGATTGCGTAATAATATTCCGCTCATCGGAGCTGCCGCCGTCTTTGCGGCCTGCGTGTCTGTCAGCTCGCCGCGCGGGCCAATGGATGCGCCCGTTATCACAGACAGCAAATACAAGCGGGGCGCGGATCAGCTTGTTCGAATCGCTCTTTCGACCAAGGCCACGGAGGGAAGGATCGGCGCGACAGGCGGGTGGGAGCTGTTCGATAGAAACGGAAGCTCCCTTGTCGCTCGTGCCGGCTCGACCGACGAATGGACGATCACGCACCAGCCGGGCGCGGCATTTCGCGTCTCTCAGGGCGATAAGTCGCAAACGGTAACCGGTCCAGTCGTAGCGCGGCCAAGTTCGGCCGGATCGCTGATAAAATGGAACGCAAAGCGGTATCGGGGGGATCTCCTTCTTATTGGTAGCGACTCCGGTCTCCTCGCGATCAACGTCGTTTCGATGGACTCCTATCTTCGAGGCGTCGTACCACTCGAGATCGGAGCTCGAACTGCCGCTGAGTTTGCCGCGGTCCAGGTGCAGGCAATCGCCGCGCGCACCTACTCCTACACGCGTCTCACGAGCTCCCGCGCTTTCGACATGTACGCAACTGTGCAGGACCAGGTGTACGGGGGTGTCGATGCCGAAAAAGCGCAAACCGACTCGGCGATCGTCACCACACGCGACCTCGTGATCGCGTATGCAGGACGGCCGATCAATGCCTACTACTCTTCCACTTGCGGAGGGAGCACGGCCGGCGCTTCGGAAGTCTGGAACGACAGGCCCGACGAGCCGTACCTTCGACCGGTGAGCGACAGGATTCCCGGTACTGACAGGTTCTATTGCGATCCGTCGCCGCGATTCAGCTGGACGCAGACCTGGGACAAGCCGGCGCTGCGCGCGGTTATGGATAAGTATCTGTCGGCTTACACTCCCGCGCCAAAATCCGGAGTTGGGCGTATTACCAGCATCACGGAGCAGGGAAGAACCGCTTCCGACCGGATTGCGGTGCTGAGAGTGACAACCGAGAGCGGTGCATATTCGCTGAAAGGGAACGACACTCGATTCGTGCTGCGAAATCCACAGGGCGCTATTCTCAACAGCACGTACTTCAGGCACGTGACGACCGTCGAAGGTGGAGAAGTTTCGAGCCTGACCGTGACCGGCCGCGGATATGGGCACGGCATCGGCATGTGCCAATGGGGCGCCATCGGCCGTGCGCGCGCGGGGCAGGACTTCCGCACCATTCTAGAGACCTATTATCAGGGTGCCAGAGTTGGACGCATTGCGGGTTAGCCGGAGACCGAGCCGGTGACGAAAACGAATTGCCGGGTCGGACTGGTCGGCGCCGGAGCGATCGCGCAGCTCGCGCACCTGCCGGTTCTGGCGAAGATCAAGGGAGCGCAGCTCGTCGCGTTGTGCGACAACGACGGGCCGAAGGCCAGCGCCATCGCCGAGCGACTTGGAATTCCCGACGTCTTTACGGATTTCGAGGATCTGCTCGAGCTCGATCAGGTGGATGCCGTCGTCATCGCGACGCCGAATCATTTGCACGAGCCGCACGTGCTGCGCGCGCTCAAGTCCAAGGTCGATGTGCTCTGTGAGCGGCCGCTGTCCCTCACCTCGCGCGGGGTAGAGCGCATTCTTTCCGCCGCGAAACAGTCGGGCCGCAAAGTGGTCGTCGGCAACAACCACCGCTTCCGGAGCGATGTCCAGCAGCTCAATCGGTTCATTCAGGGAGGCGAGCTCGGCCGACTGATCGGTGTGCGTGCGGGCCAGTACCAGCTTGCGACGAGCCGCACCGGTTGGCGGTTCCGTCGTCCCGAGGCCGGTGGCGGCGCGTTCTTCGAGCACGGGTTTCCGCTCGTGGATCTCGCGCTGTGGCTCGCGGATTTTCCGGAACCAGTGCGCGTCAACGCGCACATGGACCGCGGGCGCGGCGTTGGCACAGTCGAGGACGCGATGATGGTCCACGTCGAATGCGCCGGGGGGGTGAGCTTCAGCTTCGACGTCTCGTGGAGTTACGTCGGCCAGGAGGAGCGGTGGTGGTTCGAGGTGTTGTCGGCACGCGGGAGTGCCCGCCTCGCTCCGCTAAGAGTCGTCAAAATGCTGAACGGAAAGCCGACCGATGTCTCGCCGAGCGGTGCCGCGGCGCGCGAGAGTGTCTTTCTCCAGTCCTACCGCGCCGAGCTGGCCCACTTCATCGCTGTCGTCAACGAGGAGACTCCGTACGATCCACCGGAAGACCAGCTCGTGGTGATGAAGCTGATCGAAGCGATTTACAAAGCCGCGGAAGACGGGCGCGAAGTGCGTCTGTAGAAAGTGAGCCGGTACACGGCCCACACCACTCCGAGGTTGACCGGCAGCGCGAGCGCGATGATCTCGCCGTTGCTCTGGTCGAAGAAGGGGACGCCCTGGGCGATGAAACCGAAAAGTGAAAGCGCCGCCACGATGGCCGACAACCGGCGCGCCTTCTCGATCCCGCGGAGTCCGTAGATCGACAGCGGTATCAGCACGGCGAGCGCAATCGACAACGGGCTGAGCTGCAGGAGATTCTCGTTGCGGCTCATGTAGTAGTGGTGGGTGAAAATCCACGCGGAGAGAAGAGCGATGCCGGCGAGTCCGGCGACGAGGCTCCAGAGCGTCGC
>JBDSRC010000007.1:0-4638 GCA_039929505.1 Gemmatimonadaceae bacterium | reverse complement strand
GGAACGCAGGTGTTCCGCGGCTTCGCCATTCCAACCACGCTCTATGCCGACAACGCCGGGAAAATCGTGGAGCGCATCAGGCCGCGATACAACTCCGAGTATGTCTGGAACAGAGCAGCCCTCGACGTGATCGGCGGACTGGCCACCGACTATCACACCAAACCGATGTGGATTACGGAGCCATGACCATGAACGGACATCGATTTTTCGCGGCGCTGTTGTGTCTGGGCGCCCTGTCAGCGTGTGGAGAGCCGGCGATCACGGACATCACCGAGGCACCTGCGCACAATTCGCGGATCAAGTTCTTCCACTTTGGGCCGAGCGCGCCTGGGGTCAACTTCTACGCGAACGACACGAAGATGTCGGCGATCGTCTCCACCACGGGAACAGAGTCGACTACGGGAACCGCCTACAGCGGAGTCAGCGCGGGCGGAGCCTATTCGGTGATCGCACCCGGCCAGTACACGCTGACGGGTCGGATCGCCGCCACCACCGACAAGGACCTGGTTATTGCATCGGTTCCCGCGACAATCGGGGACGGAGCATTCTACTCGTTCTACGTGAGCGGCATCTACAACAGCACGACGAAAACGTCGGACGCTTTCATAGTCGTGGATCCAGTCGTCCCCCCGACCGACTTCACGGTCGCGACGGTCAGATTCGTACACGCGATATCCAACGCCAATCCGATGACGCTGTATGCGCGTGATACCTTGACGAGGGCGACGGGGCCCGATATCGCTGTCGGCGGGGAGGTAGCCTACAAGAATGCCGGGGTATTCACCAGTATCCCGGCCGGCGTGTATGATCTGAGTACCCGCTACGCCGGTGCTGCCACCAACGCGATGACCAGAACTTCCGTGACCTTCGCGGGCGGAAGGGTCTATACCATCACTGCGCGGGGCGATATCACCGTTGCACCAACTTCGGCTTGTTTGGCCGCCAACCGCACGTGTCTGGATCTGACGGCTAACCGATAACCAATAGGGGTCGCGCATTGCGGTCTGACAGAGGTCCCGACGTAAGTCGGGGCCTCTTTCGCTATGCGGAGGGGTTGTTCTTTATCACCTCGCCGGTGGCCGTACGCAATTCCGGATCAGATCTCCGGCGGCGACTGAATCCGCGCGAGTCGTGAGCACGGGGCAGGGAGGCGGCACCGCGCTCGTGATCGACCGGTGCCCATTCGTCCCGACGGATCGCACCCCCGCCCAGCCATCGTCGAGCTGATCGGGCAGGAGGAAAGAAGTCTTCCCGGGCACCCGATAGACCTTCTCATAGACCGGGGAATTCGTGCGCCGGAAGAGAACTTCATAGCTGGCCGCCCCCGGAACCTCGGGCCAGGTGATCGACCAGCGCTGTCCTCCCGAAGCCTGATCGCGACGCGCCAACGCGGCAGGCGGCGCCGGCGCGCTCGCCAGCGATCCGATCACCGCCGCGTTGAGGCGCGCTACGTTGGCGACATAGCGAAAGTTCACGTGGGCGAACACATCGGTGGGCAGGTGCTGACGCTTGTAGTTCTCGAGGCGCTCGGTAAAGCGAAGGCCGGGATCGCCCAGCCCGACGAAGGGACTGTGGTCTCCGCCGCGAGATATGCGGTCGAGCCGGAAAACGGGGAAAACGCGAAATGCGCGATTATAGATGAATCCAGCGGCGGCCGCATAACGCGCGAGCTCGCGGCTCGGTCCGTTGTCGGGGTCGGCGCCGAAAATTCGTACGCTCGTCGAGTCGGTCCTGCCGTCGTCGGCCACCACGTTTCCCACGATGTCATCCGTCATGCCCGCTACTACTTTGTAGCCGCCATCGTGGAGACGGCGCGCAAAGTGTGTGGATCCGAGCAGCCCCTGCTCCTCACCCGCGTAGGCGACGAAGATGATGGATGTCTCCATGCCGCGTGGAAAGCGTTTCGAAAAAACGCGTGCCAGCTCCAGCACCGCCGCTGTCCCGGAGCCGTCGTCGTCGGCGCCGGGCGCATCACGGGTCGCCTCGAACCTTGCCCGCGTTCCCAGCTCGGGCAGGGCGCAGATGCACGAGTCATAGTGCGCCCCCATCACCAATACCCTGCTGGTATCCCAGCCGGGCAGCCAGGCGACGACGTTGACGATGTTCACTGTCGGAGTATCGGGGTGTCCGCGGATCTTGATCATCGCTTCGTCGTATTCGACCCTGAGACAGCCCCCACAGTCGATGCTGTACCCGCTCAGCTTCCGGTGCAGATATCGCCTGGCCGCGCCGATGCCGCGGGCGCGACTGACGGTATCGCTCATCGTATGGCGGGTGCCGAACGCAACCAACGCGGAATCCGTTTCACGAATTCGGCGCGCCGATATGTCAGCTATCGCAGCGGCGATCGCCGCGTCGCGCCTGAGACCCATCCGTGCATCCAATGCCGTGGCAGGTGCTGCCCGCTGCTGCGCAGCCGCCTGAGGCGAAGTCATGCATATGGTTAGCAGGAAAAGACAAAGGCGAAGCGAATTTCGATGCATGTTATGTTTTCCCGATGCCGTCGATCGTTGAGAATACGGAAGCCTCTTGAAGACAACAAGCGAGCAAGTCAGCTGGCAGTGGTGCCGATTCAGTGAGTTGCGGCCAGGAGATCTGTACGAGGCCGTCGGCCTGCGTGAACGCGTTTTCATCGTCGAGCAGAACTGCGTCTATCTGGACGCCGATGGTCGTGACCCCGCGGCCTGGCACCTCCTCGGCTGGCTCGACCAGGAAGGGGGACGGAAGCTCGTCGCCTACGCGCGCATTTTCGAGCCGGGGGTCCGGTATCCGGAAGGATCGGTGGGGCGGGTCACCACCGCGCCCGAAGTGCGCCGCACAGGAGTAGGCCGACTCCTTATGGCCGAAGCTCTGCGCCGCCTGGAAAGCCTGGCGCCCGGACAACCGATCAAGCTCGCCGCGCAGCGCTATCTGGAAAACTTCTATTCCAGCTTCGGCTTCACCGCCGCATCGGCGCCCTACGAGGAAGACGGAATCACCCACGTCGATATGGTTCGCTAAACACGGCGAGGCACGGGTGACCGTGCCTCGCTCGCCTCCGTCCCGGCAGGTCGGTTAGCGGTTGTCGTTTGTATTGTCGCTGCCGCCAGTTGATCGGCGGCCACCGCGGGATGCTTCGCCACCTTTTCTTCCCGCGATCCTTGCTTCTTCGCTCGTGAACTCGTGCGCCGTTCCCTTCTGGTGCGCGGCCCGTCCGCCTTTGGCGGCGATCGCTCGCTGCGCCTCGGGATTCATTGCCGCAAATCCTCTCGGCGTCTTTCGGCTGACCCGTGACTCCGAGCCTTCCTCCGCTCCACTGTTTCCGCTGTTTCCGCTCCGCTCATCCATCTTGTGCTCCTTGTTATCGGCGAGTGTTGCCATGATTTTCGCTCTCCAGACACTACGATTCAGTGAGACGCGCCGGCCGATACCAGCCCGTTGAAGGCTTGGTCGAGCAAGGGCGGCGTCGGCAGGATTTTGATCGCAAGCAGCAGGCCGTAATCTCACCGCGGGAGGGTCACCCCGCTAGACACTCTTCTCCTCGCGGCGCTGGCGCTTAACTTATAGGCGCCGGGGTCCGCCGGCGCGCACACTGCCAGAGGGCGTAAGTGAATCCAGTAGAAGCTGAAACGCTGTCCAAGATCGAAGTGCTGGCCGACCTCGAGCCGCTCGTGAATGAGTTGATGGCCGCCCACGAGGCCAAGCGCGTGCTCTGGTTTCCGGCGGAGCTGCTCGAGCCTCCGCCGGGCGAGGATCCGGACCGGCACCTGAAGGCGCTGCGCGAGCGAGCGCGCGGAATCAGCGATCCGGCGCGCGTCGCTCTCGCGCTCAATCTGCTTACCGAAGAGGGATTGCCCCACTTCCACCGTCTTCTCGCCGTCTACCTCGGCACCGACAGCATCTGGGCGCGCTGGAACAACCTCTGGACGGCGGAAGAGGATCGTCACGGCGCGATCCTCCACGACTACACACGCGATGCCGGCGTCTTCGATCCGGTGGTGATCGAGAAGATGCAGTTCGACTACATCAAGGCGGGCTTCGAGCCCGAGTGGGACCGCGACCCCTACCGCGTGTTCGTGTACACGTCACTGCAGGAGAGGGCGACCCAGGTCTCGCACGCGAATACCGGAAAGTTCGCATCCGAGTACGAGCCGACGATCGGGACGGTTCTTCAGAATGTCGCGAAGGAGGAGGCGCGTCACTACACGTTCTACCGCTCGGTGTTCAAGGCGGTGCTCGAGCGCGATCCGAATCAGGGACTCATCGCGGCGGCGAAGATCATGCCCGCGATCGACATGCCGGGCGTGAACATGCCCCATTTCCGCGAGCTCGCCGATGTCGTACGCCGCGCGGGCATCTATGGTCCTCGTGATTATCTCAGGATCGTCGACGAGCTGACCAAGTACTGGTCGATCGATACCATGGACGGGTTGAACGACCTCGGCCGAGCGGCGCAGGAAAAGATCATGGCGATTCCCGCCCGCCTCGAGCGGATCGCGCAGGTGATGGAGCTCAAGACCAAGCCCAAGACTTTCGCCTTCGACGTGATCTTCAATCGCGAATTCGCGATGGAGTGAACTACCGGGCGCACCCTCAGGAATGGTGCGCCTGGGCGGGAGGACGGTGATCGTCACTCCGTCGGCTAGCTCGCTTACACGC
>JBDSRC010000006.1:0-3327 GCA_039929505.1 Gemmatimonadaceae bacterium | reverse complement strand
ACACGTTCACGCACTCGGTGAATGTCTGCATCTTCTCGGTTGCGCTCGGACGACGCCTGGGAATGACCAAGCTCCAGATGTACGAGCTCGGTCTTGCCGCGCTGATGCACGATATCGGAAAGTCGCGAGTTCCCCTCGACATGCTCCAGAAAACGGGTGAGCTGACCGATGAGGAATGGAAGTGGATGGCCTCCCATCCATGGCTCGGTGTGCTGGTGCTCTTTCAATTCCGCCGCCAGCAGGAGGAGCTTTCCTACCGCGCGATGACGGTATGCCACGAGCACCACATGAAAATCGATCTGACCGGCTACCCCAAATCGGTGCGTCCGCGCCAGATGAGCGTGCTGAGCAAGATCGTCACGATCACCGACGGTTACGATGCCGCGACATCCCGCCGCAGCTATCGCACGGAGCCGCTCACGCCCGCGGCGGTGCTGGAAGAGATGCGGGACAACCCGCGTCGCGGCCTGGATCAGGTTCTCGTCAAGGCTTTCATCAACCTGCTCGGCATCTACCCGGTTGGTACGCTGGTAGTTCTCGATACGTTCGAGCTGGCCGTCGTTTACTCCACCAACCCGAACCCGGATGCATTGTCGCGGCCTGTGATCAGGATTATCAGCGACGCGCAGGGCAACATGATCAGTCCGCCGCTGGCCGTCGATCTCGCCATTCCCGAAGCGGGCGGTCAGTTCGCCCGCACAATCATCAAGACCGCCGATCCTGACCGCTATGGCGTCACCGTCGGCGACTATCTCACCTAACGCGATAACACGCCGCTTCGACGCGATCCAGAGCGCGTCGGGCCGCGCCCTCGTTTGCTACCTCACCGCCGGGCACCCTGATCTGGCCCGGTCGCGCGATGCGCTTCATGCCACCGATGAGGGCGGCGCCGACATCATCGAGGTTGGCGTGCCCTTCTCCGATCCCATTGCAGATGGGCCGGTCATTCAGAAAAGTTCGCACCTCGCCCTCGCGAACGGGATGACGTACGATGGGACGCTCGAGCTCGTTGCGTCATCCAGGCTCAAGGCACCGGTCGTTCTCTTTTCGTACCTCAACCCCATTATCGCTGCGGGGCGGGACGCGCTGACGCGCGCGGCCGATGCGGGCGTCAGCGGAATCCTGATTACCGACCTGCCGGTGGGCGCCGATCCTGCCCGCGAAGAGTGGTTCGCATCGAGCCCTCTCGCGTTCATCCGGCTCGTCGCGCCCACTACCCCTCGTGTGCGCATGACAGAGATCGCGCGGCACGGCAGTGGTTTCGTGTACTTGATCAGTCGGCTCGGGGTAACCGGCGCACAGGAGAGTGTCGCTTCAACCCTGCCCGAGAGTATTTTGCGGCTTCGATCCACCACGAAGCTTCCGATTTGCGTAGGCTTCGGGATTGCGACGCCGGAGCAGGCACGGGCGGTCGGCCGTCTGGCGGACGGAGTGGTGGTTGGGAGTGCTCTCGTCCGCGCCGCCGAGGAGAGCGCTGAAGCCGTGTTGAAACTTACCCGCAGCCTGAGGGAGGCCCTCGATGGCTAGCAACAAGTCTTCGATCAGCGACGTCGTCACCCTGAAGGGGATGCGTTTTCACGCGCGCATCGGCGTCCTGCCCCATGAAGCGGAGATCGCGCAGCTGGTCGAAGTCGATGCGTCGCTTTGGGTCCGGCGGGGTGACACACACCTCACGTTCAGGGACATCGTCGACTACCGCCGCGTCTACGAGCTCGTTGCCGATGTGGTGACCGGCGGTCACATCAATTTCCTCGAGGAAGTCGGCGAGCGGATAGCCGAGCGCGCGCTGGAGCTGCCACTCGTCGAGCGCGTGGTGATCGCAGTGCGGAAGCCGCATGTCGCGCTCCCCGGCCCGCTCGCCTACGCCGAGATCGCCATCGAGCGAGAGCGTGTGTGAAAGACATCGCCTATGTAGCGCTCGGCTCCAACATTGGCCGGCGTGAAGTATTTTTGGCGGATGCGCGAGCGGCAATAGCGTCGCTGCCACATACCACCGTTCTTGCCGAAACGGAGGTGGCCGAGACAGCTCCGATCGGTCCGGTCGCGCAGAGCCCCTTTCTGAACCAAATGATCGCCGTCGAAACCGAGCTCTCGCCGCTGGATCTTCTCTCCGCGCTCCAGGGCATCGAGCAGAGCGCCGGGCGCACGCGAGATTTACGTTGGGGCCCGCGAACGCTCGATCTCGATATCGTGCTGTTCGAGCAACAAACGGCCGCCGAGCCAAATCTGTCGATCCCTCATCCCGAGCTGCCGAATCGCGACTTCTGGCAACGAGATCTGGCCCAACTGCGTGCATCCGCAGTTGACTAAAGCAACCGCGGAGGCCAAGCCGGTGTCCATCGCGGACTTCGCGGCGCGCAAGCAGAAAGGCGAGAAGCTGGTGATGGTTACCGCCTATGACGCCTTGTTTGGGCGTCTGGTCGATGAGGCGGGTGTCGACGCGATCCTGGTCGGTGATTCGGTCGCCACCGCGGTGTTCGGCCACGAGTCGACGCTGCCGGTCACGCTCGACCAGATGATCTATCACGCCGCCGCCGTTCGCCGCGGCGTGAAGCGCTCGCTCATCGTCATCGACATGCCTTTTCTCACGTACCAGGCGAGCATCGAGCTCGCCATCCTGAATTGTGGCCGGGCGGTTCAGGAGACCGGTGTCGGAGCCGTGAAGGTCGAAGGCGGGAGTCGCGAGATGACCGACACGGTTCGAGCGCTGGTGAGGACGGGCATTCCCGTGATGTCCCACATTGGCTTCACACCGCAGTCGGTGAATACGATTGGCGGAGCGCGTGTCCAGGGAAGACAACCACCCGATGCCGAGCGCCTGATCGGTGAAGCGAAATCACTTGAGGAAGCGGGAGCGTTCGCACTGGTCCTCGAGCTTGTGCCGGCGAGCCTCGCGGCGCGCATCACGGGGTCTGTCGGGATCCCGACGATTGGGATCGGCGCGGGCTCCAGCTGCGATGGTCAGGTTCTGGTGCTTCCCGACCTGCTCGGCCTCAACGACACATTCTCGCCCAGGTTCCTGAAGCGCTACGCGGCGATGGCAGACGGCGTGAGATCGGCGGTCGGCACGTTCGCCGACGAAGTCCGGAGCGGCGCGTATCCCGACGCCGAGCACAGCTTCTAGCATGCGGACGATCGATACGGTTGAAAAGATGATTTCCACGGCGGAGAAAGCGCGGAAGAAGGGCGAGAGCATCGCATTCGTTCCGACCATGGGCGCGCTGCATGAGGGGCATCTCAGTCTCGTTGACGAGGCGAAGCGGAGAGGCGACCTCGTCGTGATGAGCATTTTCGTCAACGCGCTTCAGTTCGGACCGGGTGAGGACT
>JBDSRC010000005.1:0-8504 GCA_039929505.1 Gemmatimonadaceae bacterium | reverse complement strand
GAGTTTCCGTTCTCGCAGGGGCAGATCAACTTCACCGCGATCTCGCAAAGCCAGCGCACGAACTTCACGCGCCCGCCACTCGGCTTCGAGCCGGCGGCCTCGCTCGTTGCGGGCGTCAACGCTCTCTTCAGCTTCGAGGCCGAGCCGTTGACTCAGCTCGTGTCGATGCTGCCGTTCGGCGCTACGACGGCTCCTTCGCGCATCGGTCTGTCCGCGGAGCTCGCCGGCAGCCGGCCGCAGACGAGCGCTTCGCAGCAGGCCTACATCGAGTCCTTTGAAGGAGAAGGGGGGTTACAGATTTCCCTCTCCGATCAGCAGTGGTACTACAGCAGCCAGCCCGCTCTGGGAACCAGCCTTCCGGCGCGCCTCGGACCCGGGGTGGCGGATCTCAATCGCGCCGCAACGCTCGCGTGGCAGAGCAATGGCGTCGACGCCGAGGGACGCGCGGTGCGGTACAGCATCAGCGACATCGATTCGCTGGCCACGTTCGCCGGCACCGGCGTGACCGGGCCAGAACAGCTTCTCTGGCTCACGCTCTACCCGCTGAGCGTCGGGGGCCTGTTCGACATTTCGACGAAAGAGTTTCGGTGGCGCATTCAGAACCCTCTCGCGGGTCGCCGTTGGCGCTCGATCCGAACGACTCTCGGCGCCAGCGGGACCGACATTTCGCGCGCCGAGAATCTCGAGTTCTGGGCTCAGATTCCCGTGGGCGCGGGGCTATCGAGAAATCCGGTGATCGTCTTCGATTTCGGCGAGGTGTCGGAGAACTCGGTCGCCTTCAGCCCGGACTCACTGTTCATCCAGACGCTCGCCGGGGGCGAGCGGGACACGACTTACACTGGAAAGAAAATCCAGGGGTTCGACCGGCTCGACAGCGAGCGCGATCCGTTCTCCCGCGCTTTCAACACCGCAACGAACGACAATGGCCTGCCCGGCGATGTCGTCGATGTCATCAACGCTGTGATCGATACGATTCCCGGAGGTCCGCCCCAGACGGTCGCTTACCAGTCGTACGCGACATGCAGAGGAGGCTACGGGACGCGGCGGTTTCTTGGCGATGCCACTACCAACTGCACCGTCAACAACAACCGCCTCGACGAGGAGGATATCGACGCCGATAACGTCATAAACTTCACGAGCGCGGAGCGCGATGCGGAGCAGTGGCAGCGTTACATCGTGAACCTTGGAGATGCCTCCAAACACATCCGCCGCGGCAAGTGCTCGCTGGCGCCGAAGCTCTCGACTACGGGTGCACCAACGGCGGCGGTCTGCTGGATGCTGTTCAGAATTCCGTTTCGCCAGCCCGACGACTCCCTGGGCAGGCCGCTCCTGAGGCGCGCGAAGGCGCTCCGCATCACGATGATCTCGGGCGCCGGAATCGGGGACACTGAGTTCACCAACGTGCCGCTCGCACGGCTGCGCCTCACCGGAGCGCCGTGGCTCAAGGTCAGCGACCGCTCGCTGCGTGGGATCGCGGGTAGCGAGACATCAACCGGTGTCGTGCACTCGGGAGTGATCGGCACTCAGGACCGGAATGTCACTGCCGGAGTCAGCTACGCCTCGCCGCCGGGCGTCACAGACGCCCCCACCAGCAAGACCATCGCGTATCAGCCAGGGCGCGTGCAGATCAACGAGCGGTCACTGAGACTCACGGCGACCGACGTGCAGCCGTACGAGAGAGCCGAGGCGTATTACCGCTTTCCGGAAGGCGAGAAGAACTTCATGGGCTACACCGAGCTGAGACTCTGGGCCCAAGGCGTTCGCAACGGTTGGGGACAAACCGGCGAGCTGCAGTTCTACGTCAAGATCGGCCGCGACGAGAACAATTTCTACATGTACCGCACGCCGATCAATTCCGGCGACCCGAAGACCGCGTGGCTTCCGGAGATACGCGTCCAGTTCGAGAAGCTGTTCGCGCTCCGCGCGCAGATTCAGAATGCGATTCTGAAGGGCACCGCTCCTAACACCTGCACCGGGATCGATTCCGTTCTCATCGCGAACACGCCTTTGCCGCCTGGCACCACGCCGGGCGAGCGCTACGCCGCGTGCGACGACGGATACATCGCGTACAGCATCGATCCAGGTGTCACTCCGCCGAATCTGGCGTCCGTCCAGGAGCTCGCTGTCGGGCTGCTCAGGCTCCCGTCCGGCGGCTCGGCGAGTCCCATCCTTCCGGGAGACACGCTGGAGCTTTGGGTGGATGACATGCGCCTCGGCGGCGTCGTAAGTGAGACGGGATTCGCGGGGCAGATCGGCTTGTCCATCATTGCCAGCGATTTTGCCGACATTCGCGTGAGCGCCAGCCGGCGTGATCCACATTTCAGGCAGTTGTCGGAGCAGCCGACCTTTCTGTCTGACAACGCGTGGAACGTCAGCTCCGCGTTCCGTCTCGAGAAGCTTCTGCCGGCTTCGCTCGGCTTGTCGATGCCGGTGACCATCAACTACACCTCGGATGCGATCGACCCGCTTTATGTCTCACAGTCGGACATCAACGCCGACGCCATCGACGGGCTTCGCACTCCCCGCTCGGCGGCGACCTCGGTGACATTCAGCGTGAGGAAGTCCACACCTTCAGTCGGGAGATTCTATTCTCCGCTGATCAACAATCTCTCGCTCAGCTCTGCGTATACAAACGGGCGGTCGCGAAGCGAGTACGAGGAGGGTCGCGCGAGCAATCTGATCGTCGGCGTGGATTTCAATGTCACTCGCGCTCTTCTGCCAGGCTTGTCGCGCTGGACGCCGACGGAGCTGCATCTCACCAGTGTTTATACGAACGGGCGCGACGACCGCGCGTCATTCCTCAAGCCCGCCGCGGCGTTCGACGATTCAGCACGCGCGGCGCGCGGACGCACGACGACGTGGCGCAATGGGAGCAGCCTGGTCTTCCGTCCCGTGAAGGCGGCGTCGGTGAGGTGGGACTTCACGTCAGTCCGGGATCTGCGAGGATACGGGAGTGATTCGCCGCTCGGCATTATCGCCACAACCGACCGTGACCGGGTCCTCGGCGCGGACGCGGGGCTCGAGCGCGAGCGCGCGATGCAGGCGGGTATCAACATCTCGCCTCCCATCACGGCGTGGTTCCGGCCGCGGCTCGATTTCGGCACTTCCTACAACATGCTTCGCGATCCCAATACGCTCAGCTTCACTCGCGACATCGACTCAACCGGAAACCTCAGGATTCCACGGCGCCTCGGAAATTCGCAGACCATGACCGCGGGGCTGACGCTCGACCTGCCGAAGGCCGTCAGGCTCTACACCGACAGCACCAGCTTCCTGCGCGGTTTGCTGAGCGGATTTCAGCCGGTCGATGTGAACTTCAATCGCAGCCTGCTCTCCGTTTACGACGGCAGCTCCGCGAGCGCGCCGCTCCTTTATCAGTTTGCGCTGGGAGGAGTCAACACCTTCCGCGAGCTGAGCGGCCAGCTCGCGACGAGCGCCGGCCTCGTCACGCAACTATCGGTGAACCAGTCGATCAACCTTCCCGGCGGCGCGAGCATCGCCAGCCGGTATCAGCGGATCAACACCCGAAACTGGACCCGCAGGTTCGACGAGAGACAGGAAGTGGTCGACGGAACCCAGGTCGTCTTTCCGGATATTTCTCTTCGCTGGAGCGGCAGACCGGCTGGGTTGCGCTCGATCATCTCGAGCCTGGGAGGGAACGCGCGCATGCTCGAGACGCGACAATTCAACGGCACCGAGCCGCTCTTCGGAGAAGAATTCGACGACAGCGGCAGACTACGAGTGCGGAGCTTTCCGATGAGTGCGTCGGTGGTGCTCGCGGGTGCGCGCCCATTGTCCAGCACGGTCGGGTTTTCGCTGTCGAAGCGCCTCGATACCAAACCCGGACTCCAGAGCAACGGGAACAACTCCGACTTCAGCATCGATCTCGCCAAGCCGTGGGGCCTGCCGCCTGACTGGGGCGCGCGCAGCGATTTGCGCACGCGCGTGTCCTATCAGGAGAGCCAGGGTCAGAACTTCGTCGTCAATCCGTTCGCCCTTACCGGCGAGAGCCGGCTGTCGGACAACGGCAGGCGCGCGGTCAGCATGAGCGCGGATACCGATGTCGCCGAAAACCTGACGTCAAGCTTCGTCTTGTCGCGCGTGGAGAGCTTCGACCGTAACCTTAACAGGCGCTTCACCCAAACCGTGCTGAGCGCGGTGATGCACCTCCAGTTCTACGCCGGGGAATTCAAGTGAGATCCGTAGTTCTAATAGTCGCAATCGCGATTCACGCCGCCGCTTGCAGCGGCGATGCGCAGCGTGGCAGTGCCGCGCAGAAGCAGCCCGCCGGCGGCGCGACTGCCTTCAGCGGCAGCGCCGCACTTGGTTATGCAAAGGCTCAGGTGGACTTTGGCCCTCGTGTCCCTGGCACCGAGGCGGCAAAAAAAGCGGGCGACTGGATCGTCGCTCAGATGCGCTCGCGCGCCGACACCGTCATCGTCCAGAGTTGGACACATACCACCGCGAGCGGGAAGAAGCTGCCGATGCGAAATATCCTGGCGCGCTTCCGGCCCGAGCTCGCTGAACGCGTGTTGTACGTCACGCACTGGGATTCACGTCCGGTGTCGGAGTCCGCGAGCACCGATGCCGAGCGGAAGCTGGCGGTCCCCGGCGCAAATGACGGAGCTTCGGGTGTCGGCCTCTTCGTCGCGCTCGGGGACTTGCTCAAGACTCAGAGGCCGACGGTCGGAGTCGATCTTCTCTTCGTCGACGGAGAGGACTATGGCGAGTTCGGCCCGCCCGATGTGGACGTGCTGATCGGATCGACCTACTTCTCGACGCACCTGCCGTCACCCGATTACAAGCCGCTATTCGGGGTGGTGTGGGACATGATTGGCGATTCAGATCTGCGGATTCCCTACGAGACCCATTCGTTCCAGAGAGCTCCCGAGGTCGTCGCGCGGGTGTGGCAGACCGCCGCGGACCTGGGATACGGCAGTGTCTTCGTCCAGGAGAGCGGGGGACCCGTGACCGACGATCACCTCCCTCTGCTCAAGGTCGGGTTACGGGTGATCGATGTCATCGATCTGACTTATCCCGCCCACCATACCCCGCAGGATACGATGGACAAGATCTCCGCCAGATCGTTGAGTATCGTCGGGGATGTTGCGACCGCGCTGGTAACCCGGCCCTAGGGACTGCAACTTACGACTACCGGCCAGGGGCCGTGGGCGTGCCGGCCGTGAGTTGCGGGCTTTTGTTTTGAGCTCAAATCCCACCGCCGGCCCGCCGAAAGCTCCCGGCCGGTAGTCGTAAGTTGCAGTTCTGATTTGCCCTCTCTCGGGATGGCTCGATGACGTAATACCGAGTCATTCCATCATGGTTGGGGCATGGGTACCCCCGCCGAGCGCAAGGCTCTGCTCTTCCTGTCCGCCGTCCTCGTCCTCGGCACGGCAACCAAAGCCTTTCGCGCGAACCGATCCAGCGCGCCTGTCGGGGCCGGCGCCGCGTCCGCGCTCGCGACCCAGATCAAGGCCGCGGATTCGGCGAGGAAGGCCGGGCGAAAGCCAAAGCGCGCAAAGAAGGCAAAGGCCGTGGTGGAGCGTCCCGGACCGGTCGATCTGGACGTCGCGACGGCGGAGGAGATCGAGTCGCTTCGCCACGTCGGGCCCGCTCTCGCTCGCCGCATCGTTGCCGACCGGGACTCCTTCGGCCCGTTCGGCTCGCGGGAGGGTCTGCTGAGAGTCCGAGGCATCGGCCCCTCTATTGTAGAAAAGCTCGACACGAGCGTAACCTTCTCCCTCCTTCCGCGTCCTAAGAACACAGTGATACCCAGGCGTTTCGAGCTCCGAAAAGCGCCCAGGAAGCCCCACCGGAGGGATACGCGTTCTTGACAGCTCCTGCCGCAAATTCGCCTAGGATTGGCGATCTGCTCCTGAGAGAGGGACTGGTTACCCAGGACCAGATCAACAAGGCTCTCCAGGAACAGAAGAATCATGGAACCAGGGTCGGCTACAACCTGGTGAAGCTCGGTTTCGTAAAAGAGACCGACCTCACCCGGATGCTTGCCCGTCAGCACCGCATGCCGGCCGTCGACCTTACCAAGTTCCAGGTCGATCCCCGCATTGCGAAACTGATTCCCGGCGATCTAGCCCTCAAGTACAGCGTCCTGCCCCTCAAGCGCGATGGCCGCACGCTCACGATTGCCCTGTCCGATCCGAGCCACCTCGAAGTCCTCGAGGACATCAAGTTCATCACGCGGCTCGACATTTTCCCGGTCATCGCCGGCGAGTTCACCCTCCGCAACGCCATCGAGAAGTTCTACGAGTCGGGCGAAGCGCAGATGGAGAACCTCCTCGCCGACATCAATGACGAAGGCGATGTCGAGATTCTGGAGAGCGAAAACGAGGCTACCGCCGATGCCGCCAACACCGGCCTCATCGACGAAGCCCCGGTCGTCAAGCTGATCAACGCCATCCTCACCGACGCCGTCAAGAAGGGTGCTTCCGACATCCACTTCGAGTGCTTCGAGAAGGATCTTCGGGTGCGCTACCGAATAGACGGAGCGCTGCAGGAGATCATGAAGCCGCCCATCAAGATGCGGCCGGCCCTCATCTCCCGCTTCAAGATCATGGCGAGCCTCAACATTGCCGAGCGGCGCGTCCCCCAGGATGGCCGCATCAAGCTGAAGATCGGCAAAAAGGTCATCGATTTCCGTGTCTCGACGCTCCCGACGCTGTTCGGCGAGAAGGTCGTGCTCCGTATTCTCGACAAGGGAAACCTCACCTTGGACCTCGAGAAGTTCGGCATCGAGCCTCGCGCCGAGCGCGAGCTGATGGAAGCGATCTCGAACCCGTACGGAATGGTGCTCGTCACCGGTCCGACCGGTTCCGGAAAGACGACGACTCTTTATTCGGCCTTGTCCAAGATCAACAACATCGACGTCAACATCATGACGGCCGAGGACCCGGTCGAGTACAACCTGTTCGGCATCAATCAGGTGCTGGTCAGGACCGAGATCGGGATGACCTTCGCCGCCGCGCTGAAGGCATTTTTGCGGCAGGATCCCAACATTATCATGTTGGGAGAAATTCGAGACCTGGAGACGGGCGGCATCGCGATCAAGGCCGCGCTAACCGGTCACCTCGTGCTCTCGACCCTGCACACCAACTCGGCGCCGGAGACGGTAACCCGTCTCATGGATATGGGCATCGAGCCGTTCAACGTGGCTTCCGCGCTCAATCTGATTCTGGCGCAGCGACTCATTCGGCGCGTCTGCCTCAAGTGCGCGCAGCCCTACAAGATGGATCGGGCTGAAGTTGCGGGGGCAAAGATCGATGGGGGCGTAACCCTTCGCGATCTGCACTTTACCGACATGGCGCTCAAAGACGCCAAGACCCGCGCGATCGACGTCGCCAAGCCACTCCTCGACCCCGTCACACTCGACACCAGGATGGAAGACCTTCCGGTGTTCAAGGGCAAAGGCTGCGAGCAGTGCGACGGATCCGGCCTCAAGGGACGTCAGGGACTTTACGAAGTCATGAACATGACCCCGCGCCTCCGCAAGCTGATCATGCAGAGCGCAGGTGCCGCCGAGATCCAGAAGGCTGCCATCGAAGAAGGCATGCTCACGCTCCGCATGGACGGGTGGCTCAAGGTCATCAAGGGTATCTGTCCGCTCGACCAAATCGTCCGTGAGACGAGCGCCGACGCAGCGACACACAATTCACACGAATCCACATGACCGCACCGAAGCTCGACTTCCTGCCGATAAATCCGGAGCCTCCGAAGCCTCAGGGGGTGAATCTGCGCGCGCTCCTCGAGGAGATGGTCGCACGAAATGCGTCCGACTTGCACGTCGTCGCGCTTGAGCGCCCAAAGCTCCGTATCGACGGTGACATCACGAACTCGTCAGTCGACCATGAGATGACCGCAAAGGACACTCTTCAGCTCGCGTATTCGGTGCTGACCGAGCAGCAGAAGAAGCGATTCGAGCTGGAAGACGAGCTCGACTTCTCGTTCGGCATCCAGAACCTCGCCCGCTTCCGCGGCAACTGCTTCAAGCAGCGCGGATGTGTCTCGATGGTGGTGCGCCAGATCCCGCATACGATCAAGACCTTCGAGCAGCTTGGCCTTCCCGGCTCCATCGCTAAGATGGCGGAAAAGCCCCGTGGGCTCGTCCTGGTCACTGGCCCAACGGGTTCGGGAAAATCAACGACCCTCGCCGCGATGATCGACAAGATCAACCGCGAGCGTAAGGGCCACATCATCACCGTCGAAGATCCGATCGAGTTCATTCACAAGCACCAGGGCTGCATCGTGAACCAGCGCGAGATCGGCAGCGACACCAAGTCGTTCGCCAACGCGCTCAAGTACGCCCTGCGTGAAGATCCGGATACGATCCTGGTGGGAGAAATGCGCGACCTCGAGACCATCCAGGCGGCGCTGACGATCGCCGAGACCGGTCACCTCGCCTTTGCGACCCTGCACACCAACTCAGCGGCCGAAGCGATCAACCGTATCATCGACGTCTTCCCGTCGCACCAGCAGTCGCAGGTCCGGGC
>JBDSRC010000004.1:0-10415 GCA_039929505.1 Gemmatimonadaceae bacterium | reverse complement strand
ACCCCACGCTCGGCGTCCACGTTCGAGTAGCCAAGCGACACCAATGCCCTCATCGCATCGTCCGCCACCGCGCTCGGCGGCGCCGCACCGGGTTTGCCGCTGGGGTCTCCAAGGCCATCCAGCTTGTCACCGAGATCCAGAATCAAACGCTCCGCTTTCTTCCGCCCCACCCGCGGAACGCTTTGCAGCGTCGGAATGTCCTTCTCCCGGATGGCCTTGATCAGCCGGCTCGCCGACAAGGCCGACATCATCCCGATCGCGAGTGAAGGTCCGACGCCGTTCGCCGTCAGCAGCTTCTCGAACAGCCGCTTCTCGAAGGTGGTTCCGAATCCGAACAGCTGCCACGAATCTTCCTTCACCACGAGCGACGTGTGTAACGTCACCGTGTCGCCCGCGCGCGGCAGCGTCTCGTAAACGTTGAGCGGAATCGTCAGCTCGTAGCCGACGCCGCCGGCAGTCATTACCTCGAGCGAATCGAGATCCTTGGCGACCAGCTTGCCGACGATCTGTCCAATCACGCCGGGCGCACTCCTATCACGCGCCCTGGGATATCCACGAGTCCGGCCGCCTCAGCTTCCCGCGCCAGGCGCCGCAAATCGGGAAGCTCGAGCCTCACGACGGCGGGAAGATCCGGACTGAGCGCAAATGCCAGCGCCGCCGCCACTCCGTCCGATGCGTCGGTCGGCTGCGGCGCCGACTTGAGTCGCAGCAGCCGTCTGACCATGAACTGAACCTGCAGCTTGGTCGCCGCACCCGTTCCCGCCACTGCTTTCTTGATCTCCGCCGGCGGAAATTCGTGGATCTCCATCCCCGCCTGCGCCGCCGCGAGCAGAATCACTCCGCGGGCGTGACCGAGCACGACGGTGGTCCGCACGTTCCGCGCGTAGAAGATGTCCTCGATAGACAGAACGTCGGGTGAGTGACGCCGAATCAGCTCGGCGATTCCCTCGTGGATCTCCGCCAGGCGGAGCGGAAGCGCGTCGCGCGGCCTGGTCCTGATCACGCCGCATTCAATCAGCGTGAGCTGATTGCGTCCCTCCTTCCGGATTACACCGTAGCCCGTTACCGCCGTGCCGGGGTCGATGCCGAGGACAACCCGCGCGGGCGTCTCACGCACCCGACATCTGCTCGATGTCCATGTCGAAATTCGCGGCGACTTTCTGCACGTCGTCGAGGTCTTCCAGCTCCTCGAGCAGCTTCACCACCGACTCGGCGTTCTTCCCCTCGACGCGGGTGGTGGTTTTCGGAATGTAGGCCACTTCTGCTTCCACGATCGCGATTTTCGCCGTCTCGAGCGCCTTCTGCACCGCGTGCAGCAAGTGCGGATCCGTCGTCACCAGGAACTGATCTCCCTCGGCCGCGAAATCCTCGGCGCCCGCCTCCAGCGCGACCTCGAGCACGGTGTCCTCGTCGTACTTCGAGCCGTCGATATAGATCTGTCCCTTACGGTCGAACAGATACGACACCGAGTGAGTCGAGCCGAGGTGGCCGCCGAGGCGACTGAGGCGGTGCCGGATGTCGGCGACGGTGCGTGTCGGGTTGTCGGTCAGCGTGAAGATGAGAATGGCCACTCCACCGGGGCCGTAACCCTCGTACGTGACTTCAGTGTAGTGGACTCCCTCGAGATCGCCCGTTCCCTTCTTGATGCCGCGCTCGATGTTGTCTTTCGGCATCGACGCCGCTTTCGCCGCATCGATCGCGGTGCGAAGCCGCGGATTGTGCGCCGGATCGCCGCCGCCGAGCTTGGCGGCCATCGTGATCTCGCGAATCAGCTTGGTGAAATGCGCGCCACGCTTGGCGTCAGTCGCCGCCTTGTAGTGCTTGATCTGTTTCCACTTGCTGTGACCGGCCATGATCAGCCTTGATACGGGTGAGGGTGGGGAGAGGATTGAGACGGCGTCGGATTCTGCTGCGCCGTCGTGTGTCGCGAGTGCGCGACTGTAGATGAGATCAACTCCTGTCGCACAGTATCGAGCTCGAACCGGGATGCCTCATCTAACTGCCCGTAGGCGGCTTTCACAAGGTCGGCGAGCGCAAGAGCTGCGCGGGACCTGTCAAAACCGTTGAGCGCCCCAAAGATGCTGAAAGCCACAGCGCGTATCCCGGTCGGAACGGCGAGCGCCGAGACCCATTGCCTGGTCTGCTCGATCCTTTCGACGGTGAGCTCGCGCGACATGGTGTAGGGACGCAGAAGGCCAGCGCAGAGACGGCCGAGCTGGAGGCACGCCAGGACGGTTTCGCGGTCGCCGCCCAGCGACGCCCGGGCGGTTAGCGCGGCGAGCGCACGGAAGCGAAAAACGGGCGTGGCAAGAGTGAAACGGGGCGGCTGGCCTATCACGCTCCGAATCTAGGCACGGAGTTGCGCCCCGGCTACATTCCGATTCATGGCCGCGCCGGTCCTGATCCCCCCAAAAGCGATACTCTGGGTAGACGATGAAGGTGAGCTCCTCGAGCCTCACCGCATCTTTCTGCGCTCAAAGGGCTATACCGTAGAGTGGGCGTCGAACGCCGACGATGCCATCGAGCTGCTCAGGCGCCGCCCGTTCGACATCCTGCTCCTCGACGAGCAGATGCCGGGCAAGCGCGGGCTCGAGGTCTACCGCGACGTCAGGGAGCTCGCTCCCAACCTTCCCGTCGTGATGGTCACCAAGAGCGAGGAAGATTCCACGCTCAAGGAAGCGATCGGCGCCAACATCAGGGATTACCTGGTGAAGCCGATCAACCCGCGCCAGGTGCTGAGTGTCGTGACGCGCATTCTCGACGGCCCGCGCATCCGGCAGCAGGCGATCGCCCGCAGCTTCGTCGAACGGTTCCGCGCCATTGAGCTCGAGCGCGATACGAATCTCGACTGGCGCGGCTGGATAGAGCGGTTCGACGAGCTGATGCGCTGGGACGTCGATCTCGCCGCGGCGGGGGAGACGGGTCTCTACGAATCGCTGCGAGGTCTTTATCCGGACATGCACCGCGAGTTCGCGGCGTACATGAAAGAAGCATATCCGGCGTGGCTCAAGGATCTCGAGGGAAACCGTCCTCCGTTGTCGATAGATATCGTTAGCGAGTTTCTGCTCCCGATTCTACAGCGCGACAAGGCGGCGGTTTTCATCGTCGTTGACTGCCTGCGCCTCGATCAGTGGCGCGTCCTCGAGCCGCTGCTCGCTCCATTCTTCGACGTCGAGACGACTCATTACTTCGCGGTCCTTCCGACGGCGACGCCGTACTCACGGAACTCACTCTTCAGCGGGCTTTTTCCGGGAGAGATCGCCGCACGGCTTCCCGACTGGTGGGGGAACGCCGATCGCGAAGACGAGTCGCTCAATGCGCACGAGCGTGAGCTGCTCGAGACGCACCTCGAGGAGCTTTGCGGCAAGACTCCGGTGCGGTACCAGAAGATCTCCACCGCCGGCAACTCCGACGAGCTCGAGCGACATCTCGGGACTGCGATCGGTCCCGAAGGTGTGAGTGCTTTCGTGTTCAACTTCGTAGACCTTCTCACCCACGGCCGCAGCGAATCGCAGATCCTGTTCGAGGTTGCCCGCGACGAGATCGCTCTCCGGCAGATCACCCGCCAGTGGTTTCAGCGTTCAGCGCTCTTCAGCGTCCTCAAGGAAGCATCGCGCCGCCGCATCTCGGTGCTCCTCACCACCGATCACGGCTCGATCCACTGCAACACTCCCGCGACGGTCTATGCCAAGCGCGACGCGAGCGCAAACCTGCGCTACAAGTTCGGCGAGGACCTGCGAGCCGAGCGGCCCGATCAGGCGCTGCTGTTCACCAACGAGGACATGCTGCGACTTCCGCGGCGGGGCGCGGGCGGGAACACCCTGCTCGCGACCAACGACTGCTTTTTTGTCTATCCGACGAAGCTGCGCGAATATCAGAGCCGCTACCGCGGGTCGTTTCTGCACGGCGGAGTGACACCCGAAGAAGTGATTCTGCCGCTGGCGCTGCTCACTCCCCGCCGGTAGTGGCGACAGGCGTCTACAGCAAGCTTCTCCCGTTTCTGCGCCCTCACGGGTGGCGCATGACGATCACGATCGTTGGAAACCTCGCCGCCGCGCTGCTCGACGGCTTCGCGATCGCCCTCTTGATCCCGTTCCTCAACATCCTGTTCCACCAGCCGCCAATCGGAATGGAGAAAGGTTGGGTCGCCGGCCTCCTCGATCGCACGGTGGGAGGCACGATCGTTCCCGGCGACGAGATGACATCGCTGCGCAACGTGATCATGATAGTGCTCGCCGCTGTGATCGCGAAGAACCTGCTGGTATGGATCGCCGGCCAGTTCGGCGCATCGCTCCAGGAGTACGTGACCCGCGATCTAAGGAACGCCGTCTACCGTCACCTCGCGCACCTCCCGCTCGGCTACTTCACCCAGATGAAGGCGGGGCAGATCCTGTCGCGCGTGATCAACGATACCTTCGAGACGCGCCTGATCCTCACCCAGATCGTGACGCAATCGCTCCAGAGCGTCTCGCTGGTCGTCGTGTACATCGCGATCCTGTTCAGCATCTCGTGGAAGCTGACGCTCCTGGCGCTGGTGATTCTGCCGATTCTCGCCGTCGCGCTTCAGCCGATGCTCAAGAAGCTGAGGAAAGGGAATCTGCGCCGAGGCAACGTCCACGGCGAGATGACGAGCGTTCTGCAGGAGACGATCGCCGGAATCAGGATCGTCAAGTCGTTCGGGACTGAGGCGTACGAGGAGAAGCGATTCGGCGAAGGGAGCAACAAGTACGCCCGGAGCAGCGTCAAGCTGACGCGCCTGGCGCTGCTCGCGCCGCCCATCACCGAGATCGTCGGCATGGGCATCGCGGTGCTCGTCCTCTGGCTCGGCGCCCGCGAAGTGCTGGTCGCGGGGAGCATGACCGGCGCGACGCTGCTCGCTTTTCTCACTCTGGTGCTCCGACTGCTTCAGCCGCTCAAGCAGCTGTCCGCGATGCGCACCACCGCACAGTCTTCTCTCGCGTCGGCTGAACGACTGTACGAGATCCTCGATTCGCCGGCGGAATTTCAGCGCGACCAAGGCACCCGCGACCTCGCTTTTTTCGACCGCGACGTCCGATTCGAGAAGGTCAGCTTCGCTTACGACGGGAATCCCGTGCTCTCCGGCATCGACCTCCAGGTACGAAAAGGCGACGTCGTCGCGCTGGTGGGGCCGAGTGGGGCGGGGAAGAGCACGCTGGTCGACCTGATTCCCCGGTTCTATGAGCCCGCAGCTGGTCGCATTCTGCTGGACGGGATCGACACCCGCGAGATAAAGTTGCCGGCCCTTCGCGCCCTTACCGGGATCGTCAGCCAGGAGACTGTCCTGTTCAACGATACCGCGCGTAACAACATTGCCTACGGCGCGCCCGACAAGTACACGCAGGGGCAGATCGAGGCGGCCGCGAAAGCGGGGAACGCGCACGATTTCATCATGGACCTCCCGCAGGGCTACGACACAGTCCTGGGAGAGCGCGGGACCAGGCTGTCGGGCGGCCAGCGACAGCGGCTCGCGATCGCCCGCGCCTTGCTCAGCGACCCGCCAATCCTCATTCTCGATGAAGCCACTTCGGCGCTCGATACCGAGTCCGAGCGGCTCGTGCAGGAGGCAGTTGACCGACTCTTGCAAGGAAGAACGGTTTTTGTGATCGCGCACCGCCTGTCAACGATCGTGCACGCCGACCAGATTGTCTTTCTGGACCGCGGCGAGATCGTCGAGCGGGGAACCCACGCCGAGCTGCTGGCGAAGCGAGGGGCGTACTGCCGTTTGTACTCGATGCAGTTCAGTGCCGAAGACCGCGTTACGGATACCGTGACGCCATCCCAATTAGCTCCTTCAGCAGGACAACGGTAAGGAAACTTTGCACGCTCTCTTCATTCATTCGGGTCGGGAATGGTCGGGTACTGCCCGGCTCTTCGCGAGGGCCGCGCGCGGATTGTCCGAAAAGGGCGCGAAGGCATCTCTGCTCGTGACTCCCGACAGCAACGTCCACCTCACGGTTTCGCCACGGCGGGAGGCTGGACAGGCGCGCCACACTCCGATCCCCGAGCCATTCGAGATCATACCGTTCTCCAGCGAGGGTTTTTTCTTCTCGGCCGCGCGGCGACTGAAAAAGATCTTCCGGCGCTGGGATGTTGATGCGGTCTTTGTCTCCACAGATCGCGAGCACCTGGTCGCTGCCACGGCGTGCTGGCTGAGCAGAAGCGGGACGGTCGTGCGATGGACGCCGGCGGGCAAGTATCTCAAGATGGGACCGGCCGGGCGCTGGGGATCGAGACTCGCCAGGACGAGCTATCTCTTCGCCAGCGAGACCGACCGGCATGCCGCGCACATTCCCAAGAATGCGCTGCCTTCCGCGGTCGCCGAGATCGGAATCGACGCCTCGCAGTACCCGACGCATGTCACGCCCGAAGACGCCGCCGAGCACGAGGGCGATGAGACGCAGGCGCCGGCGCCGAGATACATCGTCTGTGTCTATGATCCGACCTCCCGCGGACGCGCGGCAACGGCGATCCGGACGATCTCGATGCTGACGCCGAGACACCCGGGGCTTCGGCTGATAATCGTGGGGGCCGGATCGGACGACGAAGATTTGCGCATGCAGGCCGCCGCGCTTCGTGTGCTGCACCTCGTCAGCTTCCTGGGCGAGCGCGATGATGAGATCCAGATCATGCAGGACGCGCATCTAGGCTGGGTAGTCGCGGATGGAGACAGCGCCGCATACGGAATTCTGGACCTCATGGCGCTCGGTGTTCCGACGATCGCCAGCGAAGGTGGAGTCGCTGAGCGTTACATCGCCCACGGCATCAGCGGGGCGCTCTATCCGCCTGACGATTCGGCGGGCACTGCTGCCGCGGTAGCGGGCTTGCTCGTGAGCGAGGAGCAGCGTGATGCGATGGGCAACGCCGCCAAGGTGCGCGTGACGAGAGAGTTCCCCGAGGAGCGCATGATCGAAGGTTTCTCCAGCGCGATGGAAATCGCGCGCAACGGGACCCGCCGGACCCGGTGACCGCCCCCAACCGCGGCTCCCCCGCCCCCGACGTGACGGCGGTGATCGCGGCTCACGACGAATCCGCCAACATCGTCGAATGCATCGCCTCGGTCAGCTGGGCGAGAGAGGTGATCGTCGTCGAGAACGATTCGACGGACGACACCGTCGCTCTGGCGCGGAGCGCCGGGGCAACGGTCTTGAGCCCGGCGTTCACGACTATCGGCGCCGCGCGCAACAACGCAATCGATAAGGCGAGCACGTCGTGGATACTGGCTGTCGACGCGGACGAGCGCTGTACGCCGGAGCTGGCGGCGGAGATTGAACGGGTGACCGGCGCGGCGGTAGGGCGAGTCGATGCTTACAGGGTGAAGCGACGCAACTTTTTCCTCGGACGCGAGATCAGGCATGGCGGCTGGAGCGGAGAAGACGACCACCCGATACGTCTGTTCAAGCGCGAGCACCGCTACAACGCCAGCCAGGTGCACGAACACGTCGAGATGTCCGGTGTGACGGGGCAGCTGAGCGGCGCTCTGCTCCATTACACTTACACGTCACTCGATCAGTACTTCGAGAAGTTCGAGCGGTACAGCCGGTGGTGGGCGGACCAGCACTACAAAACGGGACGTCGGGGCACGGCGGCTGCTGTGTTCTTCAAGCCGCCGGCGCGGTTTTTCAGGATGTATGTGCTAAAGGGCGGGTGGCGGGATGGCGCGCACGGATTGATCCTCGCTTGCCTCGCCGCGGCGAGCGTGATGGCGAAGTATGCGCGGCTGTGGGAGAGATCTATGCGGATCAAACAGGCAAAGCCGAACACGTGAAAATTCTGATCATCGGCAGCGGCAATAAATGGCGGATGGAAAAAGGCGTGGAGCGAGCGTTGCGGCGCGCGGGCCACAAGACGCGCCTGGTCGATGACCGTCGAACGAAGCAGCTCATCGGCCGCCCGCTGACTCAAAAATGGGCGCTCGCGAGCGCCCGCCAGTTCAAGCCGGATTTCGTCTTTCTCTCCAAGTGCCACGCGCTCGATCTCGATACGGTCGATAGGATTGTGCGTGATACACCAAACGCGATGTGGTATCACGATCCCCAATGGCATCGCGCCACCTACCGTCCCGACATCAAGCACATCATGGAGGTCGGGAAGCTCAGTCAGACTTTTTTTGTGACGGGTTTCGAGAACGAGTGGAGCGCTCTGGGGCTTCCGGCAAAGTTTCTTCCCGCCGCTGCAGACCGCGACATTCGACCGGTGCCGTACCAGGCGAAATACCATTCGGATGTCAGCTTCATCGGATCGGGATACGATCCAACGCGGGCGACTTTTCTGCTCAAGGTCGCGAAGAAGTACGACCTGAAAGTCTGGGGACCCAACTGGCACCAGTGGCGGGACGAGCTCAAGTGGCACGGCCTGCCCGTCGAGGGCGAGGAGTTTGCCGCGGTTTGCTCGAGCTCCAGCATCTCGCTCGGCATCAATCCGGATCGCGCCAAAGGCGGGACCAACTACACTTCTGATCGCACGTGGATGGTGATTCTCGCCGGCGGATTTTATCTGGGCCAGGGCACACCGGGTCTTACGGGCATGCTCCGCGAGGGCGAGCATTGCGCATGGTACCAGGATGTCGACTCGTGCATGCAGAAGATCAAGCATTACCTCGAGAATTCCGCGGCCCGCGAGCGGATCAGGCGCGAGGGCCAGGTGTTCGTGCGTGAGAACCACACCTATGACCAGAGAATCGAGAATCTGCTTTCCGGCGACGCCTACGTGAGTCCGCTTGGCTAACGCCCCGCTTCCTACTCGCTTCCGCGACCTCCGGGCCGTCTGTGACAGGGGTTGGGCATTGATGCGTGAGGCGCCCGGCTATCTGTCCGAGCGCGAAGCGCGCTGCATCATGATCGCTGCTGCGCTGGCGCCGGCCGAGGGAGCGAATCTCGAGATCGGGAGCTTCAAGGGTCGCTCTACCATCGGTCTTGCGCACGTGTGCAAGCGCTATGACCTGGGCGTCGTAGTGGCAGTCGATCCGCACACCGCACCCGCGAGCACAGACCCGGATCTCAAGGGAGCTCCGTCGACTCTCAACGAGTTCCGTACCAACGTCAATCGCGCCGGCATCTCCGCAAACATCGACATCCGCGTGATGTACTCGCGTGAGCTGGCGAAAAAGTGGAACGAGCCGATCCGGTTCCTGTGGATAGATGGAGACCACACCTACAAAGGCGCGAAAGCGGACGTCGAGCTGTTCAAGCCTTACCTCGTTCCGGGCGCGCTCGTGCTGATGCACGACGTGCTGGGCACCCACTACGGCTCACTGCGGGTGTTCGCGGAGGACGTGCTCGGGTCGGACGACTTTGGACCGGCGGGTTATTCCGGATCGATTGGCTGGGCACAGTACCGCCCGCTCGACGGTGACCGCGCCCTGTACAAGGTCAAGCGTGCGCTGCTGGCGATTCCCGCCCGCCAGATCATTCCCGTCGCGAAGTCGCCCGACGGGCTCGTCGGATGGAACAAGCTTCGCTACAAGATCTGGCGACCGCTGGCGCCTCACGGATCGATGTCACCAGAAAAGCTCTGGTCGCAGATTCGCGGCGCGTAGCACCGCACTTCGACCTCGCTTTTGAACCATCTCTTCGTCACACAGGACTACGCGCCCGACCTTGGCGGAATGGCGCGAAGGCACGTCGAGCTGTGCCGCCGCTTCGCCGACGGTGCCGAGGAGGTGACGGCGATGAGCGTATCGACGGTCGCCTCGCGCGAAGCCCGCGACTTCGATCCAAACGAGCCGTACCGGATCTTCCGTCAGCCGTTTCCATTCGACCGCGCCAACAGATTCTTGAATCAGGTTCGGTGGGCGCGCTGGCTGCAGTCGCCTCGCGCGCCCCGCTACGACGTCATTCACTGCGGCAATATTCGCCCCGTTGGCTACGCCGTTCGCTGGACACACCGGAAGCTCGGTGTCCCCTACTTCATATATGTGAACGGCGGCGATTTGCTGCGGGAGCGGCAAAAGTCGGAGCGGAGCGCGCTCAAGCGCCGCACTGCGCGGTCAATACTCGGTCAGGCGGCAGGGATCGTCGGCACATCCAAATGGGTGGCTCAGCTGGCCTCGGATGTGATGCGCGAGGTCGGCGTCGTGACCCCGCCTCCGGTCGCGGCTCTCGATCTCGGGACTGATCCCGTTCGCTTCAACCCGTCGCGCGACACCGGCGCGCTGCGCCGTCGCTGGGGAGTGGGAGACGCACCGCTCATGATGACGGTCGCGCGACTGGTTCCGCACAAGGGTCAGGACATGGGCATCCAGGCGCTCTCGATGTTGAGCCGCGACTTCCCCGATCTGCGCTACATTCTGGTCGGTGAAGGCCACGACGAGCAACGCCTTCGCGCGCTCGCCGACGCCATGGGGGTCGCGGGGCGCGTCGGTTTCGTCGGACCGATGCGGGACGACGAGCTGCCCG
>JBDSRC010000003.1:0-2872 GCA_039929505.1 Gemmatimonadaceae bacterium | reverse complement strand
GTCCGGAAGGGAATCGGCAGCGATTCCCGGATCGGCCAGTCCTTTCTCTTTCCGGGACCTGGTTATGGCGGATCGTGTTTTCCGAAGGACGTCAAGGCACTGGTGAAGATGGGGTCCGAGAAGGGTGTCAACCTCGACGTGTTGAAGGGCGTTGAGTCGGCGAACGACCGCCAGAAGGGCGTGCTGCTCCAGAAGGTCAAGTCTGCGCTTGGCGGTGCCCTGAAGGGAAAACGAGTAGCTGTCTGGGGACTCGCCTTCAAGGCAGGCACGGACGACATGCGGTATGCGCCATCGCTGACGCTCATCGAAGGGCTGCTCGAAGAGGGCGTCTCCGTCTGTGCGCACGATCCGGCGGCGATGGCCCACGCAAAATCTTTGATCGGCAACCGGATAGATTACGCGGAGACTAACTATGAGGCGCTTTCGGGAGCCGACGCCCTCGTGGTGGTCACGGACTGGAATGAATACCGGCATCCTGATTTCGAGCGCGTGAAGCGCACGCTCAAGCAGCCGGTCATCGTCGATGGCCGCAATCTGTATGACGTGGAAAGGATGCGGGATCTGGGAGTGCGTTACTTCTCGATTGGCCGTCCCGCGGCATGAACCTGAACGACGCCCAAGGGTAACAACACCGGAATGTCCAGAATTTATTCGTACGCGCTGGCGCTGCTGCTCGTCGCGTCGCTGGCCTGCAAGCCCCCATTCAATCCGAAATCGTACCCGTCGACGGCCAAGCTTTTCGAGGTGGCGATGGCGGAATTCAAGGCCCGCCGCTTCGACAATGCCGCCAAGGCGTTCGAGCAGCTGACGCTGGATCTTGCTGCCCGCGATGTGCGGCTGCCGATGGCTTTTTATTACCTCGCGCAGTCGCATAACGAGCTGGGTGAACACCTGCTCGCTGCCGCGACGTACAACCGGCTCGTTGACGCGTTTCCGCAGGACACGCTCGTTGACGACGCGCTGTTTCTCGCCGGCAAGGCCTACCAGAAGGAATGGCGTCGCCCACAGCTCGATGCGACGTACGGCAGCAACGCGATTGCATCGTACCAGTCGCTGCTTGCGAGCCATCCGGATTCTCCTTTCGCTCCGCGCGCCCGCACCGAGCTCAATCGGCTGGATGAATGGCTCGCCGAAAAGGACTATCACACCGGCTACCTCTACCTGAAGCGGAAGGCCTACGACTCGGCGATCATCTACTTCAAGGACGTGATTCGCCTCCACCCGAACGCGGGCAAGACACGCGACGCGTACCTCCGGCTTCTCGAGGCGTATCGGGAGATCAAGTACACTGAAGACGCGCGCGACCTCTGCGACGCGATGCGGAAGGCCTACCCCGAGGACCGCGAGGTCCGAGAGGAGTGTGGGCCCCCGCCGCCGCCGGCCACGCCCGCGCCCGCGCCGACGAACTAGCCTGTGCGCATTGGGGTCTTCGGTGGCACCTTCGATCCACCCCACGTCGGCCACCTTATTCTCGCCGCCGATGCGTGCGATGCGCTGCGCCTCGACCGGCTGATCTTCGTTCCGGCCGCCTCTCAGCCGTTCAAGGCCGAGACTCCCGCGTTCGCTAGCCCGGCCGAAAGGCTGGAGATGGTCCGGCTCGCGGTTGCGGGCGACTCGCGGTGCACCGTCGAAGACACAGAAATCCGGCGGGGAGGGTTATCTTACACGGTTGACACGCTGGAGGAGATCGCCCGGAAAAACGCGGGTGCCGAGCTCTTTCTTCTGATCGGCCAGGATACGCTTGCCGGGTTCAGCGACTGGAAGGAACCGGATCGTATTGGGCAGCTGGCGACGCTGGCCGTAATGCGGCGCGCTGGATCGGCCCGCACAACCGGAGGACCTGGGAGACGCCGGGCAGTCGAGATTTCAACCCGCAGGGTGGACGTCTCCTCTACCGAGATCCGGGAGCGTCTGGCGTCGGGAAAATCGATTCGGGGCTTCGTCCCCGAATCCGTGGAGCGCTTCATTACCGAACGCGGACTTTACATTGAAGTGCGAAAGCGCCCGCGGATTGGAAAACATTGATTGGAATGCGGGGAATCCCCGCACGAGGAAATTGAGGGAATGTTAGGAATGTTGAGCGGGATGTTCGGGACACGTCACGATCGGGAGCGCAAGCGCGTTCAACCGATCGTCGACGAGATCAACGAGCATTACGCGCGCCTTGAGGGGGTTTCCGACGAGGAGCTACGCGGCCAGACCGTGACGTTCCGCGCACGCATCCTCGAGGTCACCGGAGAGGTCGAAGGCCGCATCGCCGAGCTGCGCGAGCGGAAGCGAGTCACCGCTGATCCCGCCGGAAGAGAAGCGATCGACAACGAGCTGGGTGGGGTCGATGGGCGCGGCGGTGTGGAGGAGGAGCTTCGCGCCGCTGTTCGCGACGTTCTCGACGAGCTGCTGCCCGAGGCATTCGCCACCGTCCGCGAGGCGTCGCGCCGTCTCCTCGGCAGCAGGGTCCAGGTGACGGGTCAGGAGATGGACTGGAACATGGTCCATTACGACGTACAGCTGATGGGCGGTGTCCAGCTGCACTCGGGGCGCATCGCCGAGATGGCGACGGGAGAAGGGAAAACGCTCGTCGCGACGCTTCCGCTGTATCTCAACGCGTTGCCGGGAAAGGGCGCCCACCTCATCACCGTCAACTCGTATCTTGCCCGCCGCGACTCGGAGTGGATGGGCCACGTTTACAAGTACCTCGGACTCACCGTCGGCTGCCTCGACAACACCGAGCCGGGAACTCAGGAACGTCGCGCTGCCTATGAGTGCGACATCACCTACGGCACCAATAACGAGTTCGGCTTCGACTATCTCCGCGACAACATGGTCCAGTCGCTGGAGCAGAGGGTGCAGCGCAATCACATCTTCGCGATCG
>JBDSRC010000002.1:0-4258 GCA_039929505.1 Gemmatimonadaceae bacterium | reverse complement strand
CTCGTTCCATCCCGTCGAGACTTTGAACGAGGTGCTGAAGATTGCACTGGTTCCGGCCGAGCCGGGCGAAGAGGCGCCACCGCTCGAAATGAAAGAGGTCGCGTAGAGGGTCGGGTTTTCGCGAATGCGCACAGATGCTTTTCGCGTTTTGAGTTGACTGTCATTTCGTTGTCCGTTTTTGCGTGCCTTCCAACATCGGACGGGATCGCGGGGGAGCACCCATTGCCATATAGCTCGCGTGGCTCGGCGAATGGTCGCCAAGCGTCGCAACGCAAAAACGGATAACGCAGCGACGGACAACTCATAACTCGAAAAGAAACTCTCCGCGGCGAGAAATCCCGTCAGTAAACGATGGGCCCCCAGCCAAACAACTTCCACGGATCGGCCCTCAACGCCACCGGCTCCGTGCCCTCGACGAAGTACTCGGTGTAACGTCGCTCCGACGGCGTCAGCTCGTCGGCGACGCCGCCCGTCTCACGATCGATGTCGCCCATGACGACACCGATCGGCGGTTTCCACTGCGTGGCGTGCGCCGCCATCAGCGCCGCGTTCTCGGAGTAATACTTCGCCAGCATTCGGCCAAAGATGGGAGCCGCGAGCGAACCACCGCCGGCCCAGGGCGCGATCGTTATGGGCTTGTCGAATCCGAGCCAGACCCCCGCGACCAGATCGGGAGTGAGACCGATGAACCAAACGTCGGTGTTGTCGTTGGTGGTCCCCGTTTTCCCGGCGACTGGAACCGACGCGGGGAGATATCGCCTGATGGTCGACGCACTTCCCCGGTCCACGACGTCGCGCATCATGTCGCGCACGACGAACGTCGCGCGCGGATCGAGCGCGGGCGCGAGGGCGCGAACCTCGCGGGAAAGCACGATCTTGCCGCTCGTATCCTCGATGCGGTAGATGAACCTGGGCTCGACCGGCGTGCCGAGATTCGCGAACGTCGTATACGCCGCGACGAGATCAAGAGGCTGCACGGCGGATGCGCCGATCGCGCTCGACGGGTAGGGGGGAATGCGCGTGCTGATCCCCATTCTTCGCGCGAGCGCCGATACCGAATCCATACCGATCAGCATCCCCAGCTGAATCGCGATCCCGTTCCTCGATCGGGCCAGCGCTTCCCGGAGCGTCATCTGACCGCCGAAGCCGCCGTCGGAGTTCGCGGGGCTGTACACCGTTCCATTCGGCATCGTGATGGCGAGCGCGGTGTCGGCGAACATTGTGTTCGGCGCGAGACTATCGGCGATCGCCGCCGCATAGACGATCGGCTTGAACGACGAGCCTGGCTGCCTTCTGCCATCCACTGCGCGGTCAAAGGGTGAGTCGCTGTAGTCGCGCCCGCCGACGAGCGCCCGCACATCGCCCGATGTCGGATCCATCGCGACCACCATCCCCTGGAGATACGCCCCCTTCTGCCCCGAGCCTGCCTTGTACTTGGCGTGACCGTATCCGGCCTGATTCTCCAGAGCGGCCGTTTCGATGAGGAGGGCTTCGACCGCGCCGTTCTGCAGAACCGGGTCGAGCGTCGTATAAATCCGGAAGCCGCCGCGCATCACGGGAATTCCGGCGCGAATCGCCTGGATACGAACCACGTTCACGAACCAGGGAGAGTACGCCGACATTCCTTCGTTGGGCGCGGTCGCGAGACTGCTCGCCTGCGCGGCGGTTGCCTGCGCGCGAGTGATGTGACCCTGCTCCGCCATTAGCGACAACACAATGTTTCGCCGCTGGCGCACCCGGTCCGGATACTTGAGCGGATCGTATAGCGCCGGTCCCTTGGGCATTGCGGCGAGCGCCGCGGCTTCCGCGAGAGATACCTTCGATGAGCTCTTGCCGAAGTAGTGTCGCGCCGCGCTCTCGACCCCGTACCACCCGCGTCCGAACGGGATCTGGTTGAGATACGCTTCCAGTATCTGGTTCTTGTTGTACCGCTTTTCCATCTCACGGGCAGCGGTCTGCTCTCTCACCTTCCGTCCGATGCTTCGGTCGGTCCGGTCGATTATCGTCGGATGCATGTTGCCGATCAGCTGCTGCGTGATCGTGCTCGCTCCACGCCGCTCGCCGAAGATGTTGTCCTTGAGCGCTCCGGCAATTCCCACCACGTCCACGCCATCGTGCTGAAAAAAGCGATGGTCCTCGATCGCGACGAAGGCGAGAGGCAGATATTTCGGCAGCGACGCGATCGCGACGTTGCTGCGGATTTCGCTGCCGATCTCACCGATCAGTGATCCGTCGCGAGCGAGCACGAGCGACGCCTGGGGCATGGCGACGATCCTCGAGGGATCTCCGCCAGCCGCGCCCTGTTGTGCCCGGCCAACCGAGGGCATGGACAGCAAGGAAATCGCCAGTGCGAATGCGCAGCCGAGTGCGGAAGATGATCTCAGCTTTCCGCGGTCTCCCGGTCGCTTGTTACTGTACGAAGCCAGTTGCCCACTAGAGGCGCTGGTGCCAACTTCACTTTGATGGATCGGTCTATTCATCTCGCCGTAGTTCAGTTCAAGCCCAGAAAGGGCGACTATGCAACGAACATCGCCCGTCTTGGCGGCCTTTTTTCGCAATTGGAGGCCCTCGAGCCCCGCCCCGACGTGGTCGTATTCGCCGAAACCGCGCTCACGGGCTACTTCGTGGAAGGCGGGGTTCGCGACGTAGCGATGACCGCCGGCGCGCTCGCCCGGGACCTGAACGCGCAGCATTCCACGGCAAGTGATACACCGCGGCCACTTGATGTGTGCATTGGGTTCTACGAGTTGTGGAACAACGCCTTCTATAATAGTGCGCTCTATGTGACGCTGGGAGGCGCCGAGCCCGTCATTCGGCACGTTCACCGCAAGCTCTTCCTCCCGACATACGGGATGTTCGACGAGGAGCGTTTCGTGGACCGGGGCTTCGAGGTTCGCGCCTTCGACACCGACTGGGGCCGAGCCGCGATGCTCATCTGCGAGGACGCCTGGCACAGTCTGACCGGTACCGTCGCGGCCCTCGATGGGGCGAGTACGATCTTCGTGGTATCGGCATCGCCGGCGCGCGGAGTCTGGCCGCGCGAAGACGAAGGCCCTGTTCCCGCCAATCTGAAGCGGTGGGAGAGACTCGCGCGCGACATCGCCGAAGAGCACGGAGTATTCGTCGCGCTGGTCAATCTGGTCGGGACAGAGGGAGGCAAGACCTTCTCGGGCGGATCCATCGTCGCTGGCCCTCACGGCGACGTGCGCGCGCAAGCCCCGCTCTGGGATGAGGCCATCATGACGGTCACGCTCGATCCGGGTGATCTCACCCGCGCGCGATCCGATACTCCGCTTCTGACGGACCTGCAAACGATGATGCCGCACCTGATGCGCACCGTCGACCGCATCCAGGCCGGAGAGCGTCTCACGCTGAGCTACGATGACGCGCCGAGCCCGGGAGGCCCGTTGACTCCGGCAGGAAAAACCGGAAACGGCGAGCGAGCCGAGGCGCCGATCCAGGTTGTCAGAGCTCCCGACGCGCCCGGTGGCCCACCTCCTCTCGACATCGACACGGAGCTGACATCGGGCTGGCTTGCGGCGTTCCTGCGCGAGGAGTTCGCGCGCCGCGGGTTCGAGAAAGCAGTAATCGGAATCTCGGGCGGAGTTGATTCCGCTGTTACCGCTTTTCTGACAGCGAAGGCTTTGGGCCCAAAAAACGTCATCGGCATCCGAATGCCGTATCGGACTTCGAGCCCCGAATCGCTTTCGCACGCGCAAATGGTGATCGACGCGCTGAAGATAGAGTCACGCACGATCGATATCTCTTCCGCCGTCGATGGCTATCTGTCCCACGAGCCGGAAGCTGATCCGGGGCGGCGGGGCAACGTCATGGCGAGAGAGAGAATGATCGTACTCTTCGACCAGTCGGCGAAGTATCGCGCGCTCCCGGTGGGAACCGGCAACAAGACTGAGCGGCTGCTCGGGTACTTCACCTGGCACGCCGATGATTCTCCTCCGATCAATCCGCTCGGCGATCTGTTCAAGACCCAGGTCTGGCAGCTGGCGAGACATCTGGGTGTGCCCGATGTGATCGTGTCGAAGCCGGCGTCGGCGGATCTGATTCACGGTCAGACGGATGAGGGCGACTTTGGTCTGAGCTACGCCGATGCCGACGGGATTCTGAACTGGCTGGTGAGCGGTTACAGTCCTGCGTCGTTGCTCGGGAGGGGGTTCGATGCGACGAAGGTCGAGCTCATTCGCAAGCGGCTCGCGGGCACTCACTGGAAGCGAAAGCTGCCGACCGTGGCGATGGTCAG
>JBDSRC010000001.1:0-4468 GCA_039929505.1 Gemmatimonadaceae bacterium | reverse complement strand
GAGGCCGCGATGCAGGATACGAGTGGCGCGAAGGTTGACACGAGTTACGATGCGATCGTCGTCGGTTCGGGAATCTCAGGCGGGTGGGCCGCCAAGGAGCTGACCGAAAAAGGGCTCCGTGTCCTGGTGCTCTAGCGCGGACGCAACGTCGAGCACATCAAGGACTATGTAAACGCGACCAAGGCGCCGTGGGAATATCTTCACCGAGGGGGGCGAACCCAGGCGATGGAGGAGCTGTATCCCGTTCTCAAGCGGGACTATCCCCTCAATGAGAAGAATCTCAGCTTCTGGGCATCGGACAAGGACTCGCCTTACACCGAAGTAAAGCGCTTCGACTGGTATCGCGGTTATCAGGTCGGTGGCCGCTCGCTGATGTGGGGCCGCCACAGTTACAGATGGAGTGATTTGGACTTCGAGGCCAACGCCAGGGAAGGCGTCGCCGTCGACTGGCCGATTCGCTACGCCGAAATGGCGCCCTGGTACGACCACGTCGAGCGACACGCCGGCATCAACGGCTCTCTCGAAGGTCTGGCGCAGCTTCCCGATGGAAAATTCCAGCCGGCGATGCCGCTCAACTGCGGTGAGGAGCTGGTCGCCGGCAAGCTGAAGACATTGTTCGATGGAAAGCGGCGCATGATTCCGGGCCGCGTCGCCAACCTCACCCGCGACCTGCCAGGACGCAGCGCTTGTCAGTATCGCAATGCGTGCTGGCTCGGATGTCCGCTCGGCGCGTACTTCAGCTCGCAGTCCTCGACGCTCCCCGCTGCCGCAAAGACCGGACGGCTTACGCTCAAGCCGTTCCAGATCGTGAGCGAGGTCATCTACGATCGCAACACCAGGCGCGCGACGGGCGTGCGCGCGCTCGACGCGGTAAGCAGCGAGACGATGGACTACAAGGCGCGCGTGATCTTTCTCTGCGCGTCCACTCTCAATTCCACCTGGCTCCTCATGCGCTCGGCCACCGACGTCTGGCCCGGCGGGCTCGGGAGCAGCAGCGGCGAGCTCGGACACAACCTGATGGACCACCACTTCCGCGCCGGCGCGGAGGGGAAGCTCGAGGGAATGGGACTCGAGGACAAGTATTACTACGGCCGCCGTCCGACGGGATTCTATCTGCCGCGCTACAGAAACCTGTTTGGCGAGAAGCGCGATTACCTGCGCGGCTTCGGGTATCAGGGAGGCGCCGGGCGTCAGGGATGGGCGCGCGGAGTGGCCGAGCTCGGTGTGGGCGCCGAGTTCAAGGATGCGATGGCAACGCCCGGCCAATGGACGATCGGCGCGACCGCGTTCGGAGAGATGATGCCGAATCACGCCAACAGCGTGACTCTCGACCAGACCAAGAAGGACAAGTGGGGGATGCCGGTGGTGAAGATCGACTGCGCCACTGGCGAGAACGAGAGACTGATGCGCCGTGACATGATGACGGACATGGCCGAGATGCTCGAGCAGACCGGCGTGAAGAAGGTGAGGATCTTCGACAATGGATATTTCCCCGGGATGGGAATCCACGAGATGGGCACGGCGCGCATGGGCCGGGATCCGAAGACCTCGGTCGTCAACTCCCACAATCAGGTGTGGGATGCACCCAACGTCTTCGTCACGGATGGATCGTGCATGACGTCCGCTTCCTGCGTGAATCCGTCGCTCACTTACATGGCACTCACCGCGCGCGCAGCTGATTTCGCCGTGGACGAGCTCAATCGCCGCAACCTGTAACCGGAGAGTCGCCGATGACCGAATCCGAAACCTCAAGCGGCTACACGCCGGAGATGATCAGCCGCCGCGAGGCGATCGTCCGCGTGACTGCGCTCCTTGGCGGTGTAGCGCTGGTGGGTGGCACCGCGCTGCTGACAGGCTGCCGCGACGCCAACACCGACGTGCCGTTCACGCCGGAGGAGATTGCGTTCCTCGACGAAGTGGCGGAGACGATTCTGCCTCAGACCAGCACGCCTGGCGCGAAGGCGGCGAAGACAGGCGCATTCATGGCGCTCATCGTCACCGACAGCTACAACGCTGCCGATCGCAAGATTTTTCGCGAGGGGATGCGCAAGCTCGACGAGGCGACGGAAGACGCACACAACGTCTCCTTCATGGCGGCGGCTCCAGCGCAGCGACTCGCCGTGCTGAACGTTCTCGACCGGGAGCAGAAAGCCTGGGGTGATGAGCGCGACGCGAGGACTCTCACGAAAGCCGAGGCATTCCTGACCAACCAGCGCAAGGAGTCGGCTCCCGGGACTGACGTCAGCGCGGCTCCCGCGATCACCACCGATCCGCCCACCCACTACTTCCGCATGATGAAAGAGCTCGCCTTGCTCGGCTACTTCACATCGGAGATTGGCTGCACTCAGGCGCAGCGGTACCTCGAGACGCCCGGCCGGTTCGATCCGTGTGTGCCGTACACACCCGGCGAGAAATCCTGGGCGGCCCACGCCTGAGGCAACTGTGGGTCTCCGGGTTTTCCGGCCTGAAATAGATGTCTGACATGCTCGTCGTCGCCAAGGCGGGCGATACGGACATCGGTATCCTCCCGGGTCTCGCCAACCGTCACGGCTGCATCACAGGTGCAACCGGCACCGGCAAGACCATCTCGCTCCAGCTCCTGGCAGAACAGTTCTCACGAATTGGCGTCCCTGTATTTCTCGCCGACGTGAAGGGAGACCTGAGCGGTATCGTCAAGCCCGGGCAGATGACGGAGAAACTCGGAGCGCGCCTGAAGAAGCTGGGACTCCCCGAGCCGGCTTGGGGCGGATGTCCCGCCACCCTTTGGGATGTTTTCGGAGAACAAGGCCACCCGGTCCGAGCCACCGTCTCCGATATGGGTCCGCTCCTTCTCGCGCGGCTCCTGAATCTCAACGACACCCAGGAGGGTGTGCTCGCGATGGTCTTTCGCATCGCGGACGACAACGGCCTGCTCCTGCTCAACCTTCCCGATCTGCGCGCAATGCTTCAGTTCGTCGGTGACAACGCCGCGCAATTCAGGACTCAGTATGGAAACGTTTCGTCGGCGAGCATCGGCTCGATTCAGCGCGGGCTGTTGCAGATCGAGGAGCAGGGAGGCAAGAGCTTCTTCGGCGAGCCGATGCTGAACATTGCTGATTTGCTGCAGACGGTGGATGGGCGGGGCGTAGTCAACATCCTGGCCGCCGACCGCCTGATGAACAACCCTCGACTCTACGCCTGCTTTCTGCTCTGGCTATTGGCGGAGCTTTTCGAGCAGCTGCCAGAGGTAGGGGATCCGGACAAGCCGAAGCTGGTGTTCTTTTTTGACGAGGCGCATCTGCTCTTCACTGATGCCCCGCCGGCTCTGCTCGAAAAGGTCGAGCTCGTCGTGCGTCTCATTCGATCGAAGGGCGTTGGGGTGTATTTCGTGACGCAGAATCCCATCGACATACCGGACAAGGTCCTCGGCCAGCTCGGCAACCGCGTCCAGCACGCGCTCCGTGCGTTCACACCGCGCGATCAGAAGGCGGTGAAATCGACTGCCGAAACGATGCGCCCGAACCCCGGGCTCGACATCGAGCGAGTCATCGTCGAGCTGGGCGTGGGCGAGGCGCTGGTGTCTTTCCTCGACGCGGCGGGAACGCCGGGCGTCACCCAGCGCGCGTGGATGCTCGCGCCAGGCTCGCAGATCGGTCCCATCACACCGGACGAGCGCCGGCGCCTCATCGCGACGTCGGTGGTGGCGGGAGTCTATGAGAAGGAAGTCGACCGCGAGTCCGCGCTCGAGCTGCTAAGGGCGCGAGCGGCAACGGGTGAGGCGGCTGCCGCGGCGGCTCGCGCGCCAGCGAACGTTCCCGGTCCGGCCAGCGCCGGCACGACCGCGCCCTCGAACAGCCCGTTCGGAGGACTCGGCGGCCTGATCTTCGGTACGACCGGCCCACGCGGCGGAAAGCGGGATGGCCTCGTCGACCTCATGGCCAAGAGCGCCGCCCGAAGCGCGGGTAGCGCTATTTCACGGTCCATTTTGCGTGGCGTCCTCGGCTCCCTGACCAGCCGAAAACGGTAGTCGCTCTCAAATGCTGCATCTTCAAAAGGAAAGTTTCTGACCATGTCGATCCGTCGGTGTCTCGTTCGACGTACTTGTGGAGCCCCTTCAGAACGAAGGCCGGCCGCAAACCACGATCAGAGGACAGGACAATGAGATTCATGGTGCTGGTGAAAGCCAACAAGGACTCGGAAGCGGGGGCTATGCCCAAAGAGCACGAGCTCGCCGAGATGGGAAAATTCAATGAAGAGCTGGTGAAGGCGGGTGTGATGCTGGCGGGCGAAGGCTTGCACGCGAGCTCGAAGGGTGTCCGCGTTCGGTTCTCCGGCAAGAAGAGGACGGTGATCGATGGGCCCTTCTCCGAAACGAAGGAGCTCGTCGCTGGGTTCTGGATCTGGCAGGTGAAGTCGAAGGAAGAGGCGATCGAGTGGCTGAAGCGCGCGCCGTTCGACGGCGGGGCGGAGGTCGAGATTCGCCAGATCT